>JBJEOP010000099.1:0-8407 GCA_051880775.1 Acutalibacteraceae bacterium | reverse complement strand
CGAAAAAACCAGAAAAGAAATAGATAAGCTCCCCGAGGATAAACAAGCCGATGCGGAATATAAGGCACTCGCTAAACAGTGGCGTAACAAGGGCGTCAGCGATACATATATTCCGGGTTCGGTTTTCAAGATGATAACCGCCTCAGCGGTTCTTTCCGAAGGGCTTGTAAAGGATAATACCCGTTTTAACTGTTCGGGTTCTTATGTTCCGTTTGAGGGTTCGGGTTCAATAAGCTGCTGGTATTATTCGGGACACGGCTCACAGACTCTCGAACAGGCACTCTGCAATTCCTGCAACCCGGCGTTTATGCAGATGGGCTTTTTGCTCGGCCGTGAAAAGTTCTATGAATATTATGTTTCATTCGGCTTTTCCGAAAAAACAGGAATAGACCTTCCGGGTGAAAGTGAAGACCAGTTCTTTGAACACGAGGGTGTATGCGGAATGGATCTCAGCGACCTTGCCGTTGCGTCATTCGGTCAGAACTTTGCGATTACGCCTATTCAGATGCTTACAGCCTGTGCCTCTATTGCAAACGGCGGCAGCCTTATGCAGCCCTTCGTTGTTTCAAAAATCGTTGATTCAAGCGGCAATGTCGTAAAAACCACCGAGCCTGCCGTAAAACGACAGGCAATTTCAAAGGATGTTGCCAAACAGATATGCGGTATGCTTGAACGGAACGCCATTGACGGCGGTGCAACAAACGGATATGTAGCCGGCTACCGTATCGGCGGAAAAACGGGTACTTCCGAAAAGAAGGTTGACGAATACGGCAATCTGTCGAGCGACTATATTGCGTCATTCTGCGGAATTGCTCCGAGTGACGACCCCGAAATTGCACTTCTCTGTTATTTCGATACCCCTGACAAAAATATCAACTATTACGGTTCAGCCGTTGCAGGACCGTGTTTCAGAAATATTATGAGCGAGGTTCTGCCGTATCTCGGCGTTGAAAAGATTTACTCCGATGCCGAAATGACAAAGCTCGACACCACAACAAGTGCATATTACGGTATGAGTGTTGAGGAGGCACAGTCACAGGTTAAAAACGACGGACTGAAATATGAGGTTGTCGGCAGTGGCAAGAATGTAATTGCACAAAATCCGGCGGCATATTCAACAATCCCGAAAGACGGTACGGTTGTGCTTTATACAGATACGGACAGCACAAAACAGCGTGTTACTGTTCCCGATTTCACGAACTGTACGCTTTCTGAGGCTAATGTCCTTGCGTCAAACAACAATCTTAATCTCTGCATAGAGGGCTCGTCGCTTTCCGAGGGAACATCTTATGCAAAGTCACAGGACATAAAGGCAGGAACCGAGGTTGAACCTTACACCGTTATAACGGTCACATTCAATCAGGATAACAGTATTATGTAGTTAAGGTGTTTGCGTGTACGGCGGCGGATTTCACAGCCGCCGCTTCATAAGAGGTGTTTTAAATTGACTAACAGAATTAAAACAGTACAAAATCCTAAACTTATTCTCGTTGCCTGCAAAAATTCCGAAAGAATATCGGATATAATATCGGATATTCTGAATTTCTGCTGTTACAATACCTGTATTGACGATTTTTCGGAAAATACCGATTTTGTTATCGCTAATTATTCCGAAAATTTCACAATACCAAACGACACAATAGCCGACACCGTCATATTTGACGGCAGCTTATCTTTAAGTGACAGCGTTATTATGAAATTCAGAAATAAGGCGACATCATACGAATACTGTCTGAAAAAATACGGTGAAGATGTAAGAAACATTCTTACTTATTCGTCGGAAAACTACGACGCTGACGTAACATACAGAAACAAAAGCATAACTCCCGACGAAGAGATTGTATTTGACATAATCGGTACGGGAATACTCAGTCGGGTTCGTTTGAACAATTCCGTTTTTTCACTTGACGAGGTTCTGGTGTGTACCGCCGCACTTATCGCAACGGGAATACCGATAGCCTCTATACTCGGATACTTCAATTCGTCCGATGAAAAATAAACTTCCGTAATTTATTTGTTTTTTAAGTTGCGGGTGCAGGGGTCAAGGGCGGGCAGCTCTTGTGGGGTTTGGGGCAAAGCCCCGACATTCGTTGTTTAAAATAAGAAAATAAAAACCAAGGGTAAACGAAAGGTGGATTTATTCTTATGACAGGAATATGGACAATAATAGCGGCGGTTGCAGCGTTCGCAATAGCGGCACTTATGGGAATATGGCTCGTGCCGTTTCTCAGAAAGCTTCATTTCGGTCAGACAATACTTGAAATAGGGCCGAAGTGGCACAAGGGCAAGCAGGGTACGCCGACTATGGGCGGATTTATGTTTATTGCAGGCAGTGTTATTGCAACGGTTGTATGCGTTCTGCTGTTTCACATCACAGGTACACAAAACGGCATAGCACCCGAAACAAACTTGCAGTCGGCAAAAATTTACGGCGGACTGTTTATGGCACTTGCCTTTGGTGCAATCGGCTTTATCGACGACTACATCAAGGTAATAAAGAAAAGAAACCTCGGTCTTACCGCCGTACAGAAGCTCCTTTTGCAGTTCATAGTTGCCGCCGTTTATCTTGCAACGGTTTACTTTTTCGGAGGAAGCACCTCAACCTACATTCCGTTTGCAGGAATGGTTGACATAGGAATACTTTACTATCCTCTTGCGGCAATCCTGATTGTCGGAATAGTAAATGCGGTAAACCTTACAGACGGTATTGACGGTCTCAATGCGTCGGTAACATTCTTTGCCTCAATTTTCCTTATTCTCATAGCGGGCTATACCGCAAGAATGGGACTTTCAATAATGTCAGCGGCTCTTGCAGGGGGCTGTCTCGGATTTCTTATCTGGAATTTTCACCCCGCAAAAGTATTTATGGGCGACACAGGCTCTCTTTATCTCGGAGGATATATATGTGCGTTGGCGTTCGGTCTTGATATGCCGATAATTCTCATACTTGTGGGACTTGTGTACATTATCGAGATGTTCTCGGTAATTTTGCAGGTTACATACTTCAAGCTTACTCACGGCAAAAGGCTTTTCAAGATGAGTCCGATACACCACCACTTTGAGATGTGCGGCTGGTCAGAAGTTAAAATCGTTGTAATATTCAGCGTGTTCACGGCAATATGCGGTGCGGCTGCACTTCTGATAATACTTACGCAAAACAATGTTTTATGATAAATTCCCACTGTACTTATGAAAGGAAGTGCCTGTAAAAGTGCAATATAATTCCTCACCGGCACGGCAGCTGCCTCAGCATTCCCCGACGCCTTCACCTCGTCCCAGACCGACGGGAGTTCAGCAACAAAAACCCGCCGGTTTTCCGAAAAAAGTAAAAAATAAAATCAAGCTGTTTTCAATCCGTCTCGGACTTGATATGACATTTATGTTTCTTGTAATTATCCTTGTAATTATCGGAATAGTAATGATGTTTTCGGCAAGCTATCCTGCTGCACTTGAATATACGGGCAACAGCTATTATTATCTTATAAGACAGTCGGTATTTTCCGTTATCGGAATAGGCATAATGATACTTGTTTCATATTTTGACTATCACCATTTTCATAAGCTTGCACCGTGGATTTTGCTTGCTTCATATATACTTCTGGTAGCGGTACTTGCGTTTCCGTCGTCAGACGGTATTCACCGCTGGATTCGTCTGGGAATGTTCGACATTCAGGCGTCGGAAATAAGCAAATTTGCAATTATACTGTTTCTTGCACACTGGGGTTCAACTCATTTTCGTCATATGGATACATTCAAAGTCGGAGTTCTTCCGGCACTTATAATACTAGTTTCAACCGCCGGACTTCTTCTTTTGGAGCCGCACTATTCGGGTATAGCAATCATCACAATGCTTGTTGCGGTAATGATGTTCGTAAGCGGAGTAAAAATAAGATACTTTGTGTTTGCAGGTATTCTGATTGTTGCCGCCGTAGCGGTTCTTGCGATAACGGGTCAGCTCGGCTATGCAATGGAGCGTCTTGATGGCTGGGGTCAGGCACTCACTTACACTGACTCCGATATGTGGAACAAGACCTATCAGACACGAAATTCACTCTATGCAATAGGCTCAGGCGGCTTGTGGGGACTGGGGCTTGGACAGTCAAGACAAAAATACCTCTATCTTCCTGCGGCTCAGAACGACTTTGTTTTTGCCGTTGTCTGCGAGGAGCTCGGCTTTGTCGGTGCAATGATAATACTTCTCATTTTTGCACTTCTTGTATGGAGAGGAATAACCATTTCAATGCGTGCAAAGGATAAATTCGGTTCACTTTTAGGAATAGGACTTTCTGCACAGATAGGCTTGCAGGTAATTCTCAACATAATGGTAATTACCGACTGGATGCCGAACACGGGTATCAGTCTGCCGTTTTTCAGCTACGGCGGTTCATCGCTTATAATGCTTCTTGCCCAGATGGGTATAATACTTTCAATTTCAAGAACATCAAACTTAGAAAAGGTTTAGGAGGTATATATAGATGAGAATATTATTTGCAGGCGGCGGAACAGCGGGACATATCAATCCGGCTCTTGCGATTGCAGGCTATGTGCGTTCACGCCAGCCAAACGCCGAAATACTTTATGTAGGCTCAAAGGGCGGAATGGAGGAAAGACTCGTTCCGCAGGCAGGCTATGAATTTCGTGGAATTACCGTTCAGGGCTTTAAGCGTAAATTAACGCCGAAAGCAATAAAAGACAATATTGTCACCGTAAAAAAAGCATTTTCGGCAAGCGCCGAGTCAAAGAAAATCATAAAGGAATTCAAGCCCGATATATGCGTCGGAACAGGCGGATATGTCAGCGGTCCTGTTCTGAGAGCGGCTGATAAGCTCGGTATTCCGATTATTATTCACGAACAGAACGCTTTTCCGGGAGTAGCCAACAAAATGCTCGCAAAAAGAGCGGCAAGAGTTATGCTTGCAATGCCGGCGGCAAAAAAACATTTCCCCGAAAACTGCAATTTTGTCAATACGGGCAACCCTGTTCGAGGCGATATTATAACCGCCGACAAGGAACAGGCACGCAAAGAACTCGGACTTGACGGTCGTCCCGTAATACTCTCTTTCGGCGGCAGCCTTGGAGCAAGAATTATCAACGAATCGCTTGCCGACGTTATTGCACGAAGTGCAAAGGACGGCAAATATCAGCATATACACGCATACGGTCAATACGGAAAATGGTTTCCCGATCTTCTGAAAGAAAAGGGAGCCGACCTCGAAAACGCCAAAAATCTCGACATCAGGGAATACATAAACGATATGTCGACCTGTCTTGCGGCGGCAGATGTAGTAATCGCAAGAGCCGGTGCAATCACTATCAGCGAGATTGAGGTCAAGGGAAAGCCGTCAATTCTCATTCCGTCGCCAAACGTTGCAGAAAACCACCAATACCACAACGCTATGTCGCTCGTCGAGAAAAATGCTGCGGTAATGATTGAGGAAAAAGACCTTACTCCCGAAAAGCTCACCGAAGAAATCGACAAACTGGCGTCAGACCCCGACAGACTGCGTGAATATTCCGAAAACGCACAGAAAATGGCGGTATCGGACGCCTCAAAGCGTATATATTCCGTAATTGTCGAAACTATCGCAACATCAAAAAAGTAACCGTGTTTCTCGTTTAATCAATGAAACAAATTGCGGGTGCAGGGGTTCAACTCCTGCCGGGGTCAAGGGCGAGCATTCCTTGCAGAGTTTGGGACAGCGTCCAAATATTCATTACTCAAAAAATTTTTCATCTGATAAAAATTTCCCGAAACATTCAAATTTCAGCATTATACAGCATATAATTATCTATGTAGCTGTTTTTCTTTTCACTGCCGCAAAAAGCGGAAAGAAAACATCACTTGCTTGTCAGTGCAGTATAATATTGGAGGGTGAATGTTTTGAGCAGGCTTTTGGTTGAGGGAAAAAAAGAAATCTCAGGAGAAATTACCGCTCAGGGTGCAAAAAACAGTATTTTGCCGATACTTGCGGCAACGATACTTTGTGACGGCGAAAGCTGTCTGAAAAATTGCCCGAATCTTTCTGATGTTGATATTTCTCTTGATATTCTTCACTATCTCGGCTGTAAAGCACAAAGAGAAAACACCACCGTAACCGTCAATGCCGAAAATTTCGACAAAAGCACGGTTTCCGACTCACTTATGAAAAGAATGAGGTCATCGGTTATTTTTCTCGGAGCGTTGCTCGGAAAAGCACATCACGCCGAAATTTCCTGTCCGGGCGGCTGTGAACTCGGTGCAAGACCGCTCGATATTCACATATCATCTCTCGAAAAATTGGGTGCTGTATTTGAACGGAATGACGATATAATTATATGCTCGGCACCAAACGGTCTTAAAGGCTGTAATATTGACCTGCGTTATCCAAGCGTGGGAGCAACCGAAAATATTATTTTGGCGTCCGTTCTTGCAGGCGGCACAACGATTATATCGAACGCCGCCCGTGAACCCGAAATAACCGACCTTGCGGCATTTCTTAATAAATGCGGAGCAAAAATTTTCGGTGCAGGTACCGAAACAATTCTGATTGAGGGAGTAAAAAAACTCACGGGTGCAGAGCATAAAATCATACCCGACAGAATAGCAATAGCCACATATATGGCTTGCACTGCCGTAACGGGCGGCTGTCTTACGGTTTATGACGTTATCCCCGAACATATAAAGTCGGTTATTCCGTTTTTCAAGGAAACGGGCTGCGTCGTAAAATGCACCGAAAACGAACTCAGAATTTTTGCACCCGAAAAGCTTACTTCCCCCGAACTAATAACAACAAAGCCATATCCGTCGTTTCCTACCGATGCACAGCCGCCGATTATGTCGGTTGCAGCAGTGGGCGGCGGTATTACCGTATTTGTTGAAAACATCTTTACTAACCGTTACAATCATGTTCCGTCACTGCGAAAGCTCGGTGCAAATATCATAGTCAACGATAAGCTCGCAATCGTAACAGGCGTTCAAAAATTGCACGGAGCTTCCGTTACTGCTATGGATTTGCGTGGGGGAGCAGCTCTTGTTGTTGCGGCTCTTGCGGCAGAGGGAATAACCGAAATCAACGGCTTTGAGCATATTCTCCGTGGATATGACAGAAGTCTTTTTGTTAAAACAGACGAAAACACCTACAAACTGAATTTTTAATTGTAATATTATTTCTCGTTAAAATCGGAAATGAAAATTGCGGGTGCAGGGGTTCAACCCCTGCCGAGATCAAGGGCGAGCAGCCCTTGTGGCGTTTGGGGTAAATCCACGACATTTGTTACTCAAAAAACAGTATGAATTATCGTAAATCCCCTACATACCGGTGGGGGACTGTGTTACAAATATACTTTTATAGAACTTATACAAGGGAATGATAAAAGTGGAAAAACGACAATCAGGCGGCAGACCGTCAGATAAAGTGCAAAAAAACAATAATCAAAGGTCGGACAGTGCCGCCGGTCAAAGACAAAACAGACCGCCAAACAGACCTGTGCAGTCTGTAAATATCCAAAAAAGACCGCCGAACAGACCCGTTCAGTCATCGAACGCTCAGAAATCAAAAAATCCGAACACTAATCCTCAACAAAATAAAGCCCGTTCTTTACAACAGCAGAAAACGGTACATAAGCAGGCTTTACAGCCGACACGCAAGCCGACGCCGTCACAGCAGAACCTTCAAAAAAACAATACTAAGCACCAAAAGTCGAAACAGCAGCGTCCGCCACAGAAAAAAACTGTTCAACAGCGTGCAATTCCACAGGCTGACGTTGACAGACAGGCACAGGAAATTCTGAATAAACCAAAAAAATCAAGTCGTCAGCAGGATTATTCAAAGCCGCTTGCTCCGGCAAAGGAACCGATAAGCCCGTATAAACGCAAAATGAAGCGTGTGCTTTTCTATGTTATTACCATTGTAATTCTCTTTGTGGTGTGCTGTGTTTTGTCGCTTACGGTGTTTTTCAAGATTGATAACATAGAGGTACAGGGAAAAACACGCTACGACACGAACGACATAATTGCCTCGTGCCTTATCAATAAGGGCGACAATCTCATTCTGTGCAGTACAGGCGGCGGAGAGGATAAAATAAAAAACGATTTTCCGTATATTGAGGAAGTCAGTATTGAGAAAAAGCTTTTCAACACAATTATTATCAATGTTACCGAGGCAAAACCGACATCGGTTATCGAAAGTAAAGGACAATATGTCGTTCTCGGCAAAACAGGCAAAATAATTGAAATTGACAAAGAAAAGAAATACAGCGTTCCCACCGTTCTCGGTGCAGAGCTTGAAAATGTAAAGCTGTCGTCAACCGTCAAATACAAAGACAAGAATGTCAAAAAATATGTTGACGATATTCTTGCATCGGTCACGGAAGCAGGAATAAAGAATATAGAAACACTTGATATTTCAAATTTGTCCAAGATTACACT
>JBJEOP010000098.1:0-8678 GCA_051880775.1 Acutalibacteraceae bacterium | reverse complement strand
CGTGTACGAGAACAACATTTATTCCAACAAGCTGCAAAAGTACTATGTCGCTCATTACTGCGTCTTTCAGCTCATCATTTATCATTGCATTTCCGCCGTATTTTACGACTATTGTCTGACCTGAATATTTCTGTATATAAGGAAGTGCCTGTACAAGTACCTTTGCACGATCCTGATTTGGAATATTCTTCATTTTTTACATCTCCGTTTATGAAATTAGGTTCTGTAATCTCCGTTTATCTTTACATATTCATAGGTAAGATCACAGCCGTAAGCCTCAGCCTCTTCGTTTCCGTCGTCAAGTTCAATTATAATATCTATTTCGTCCTCTGTAAGAACCTTTTTTGCGATTTCTTCGGAAAAATCAATTCCTGCACCATTTTTACAGACATCAATTCTGCCCGCTTTTGACGCAAACGCAACCGCTACTTTGTTTACATCGACATCACAACCCGAATAACCTATTGCACAAAGAACACGACCCCAGTTTGCGTCTGCTCCGAACATTGCGGCTTTAAGCAGACTTGAACAGATAACCGATTTTGCAACGCCCTTTGCGTCTTTTTCGGTTTTTGCACCGCTTACTTTGCAGACAAGAAGCTTAGTTGCACCCTCGCCGTCTTTTGCCATCATTTTTGAAAGCTCACGGCATACTGCGGTGAGTGCGTCAAGGAATACTTTGTAATCGTCGTTTTCTTCGGTAATTTCGTCATTACCTGCAAGACCTGACGCCATAACGGCAAGTGTATCATTAGTTGAGGTGTCGCCGTCTATGCTTACCATATTGAAGGTCTTGTCAGCGGCGGTTTTTACAGCCTTTTGTATCATTTCTGCGGAAATTGCGGCATCTGTGGTAATAAAGCAGAGCATTGTCGCCATATTCGGATGAATCATACCGCTGCCCTTTGATATACCGCCGATTTTTACGGTTTTGCCGCCGATTGTTGTTTCAACGGCGATTTCTTTTTTTACTGTATCGGTAGTCATAATTGCTTCGGCGGCATTTGATGCACCGTCAACCGAAAGCTGTGAAACGAGTTCATCAATGCCGTTTTCTATCGGTTCTATCGGGAGAATCTGTCCGATAACGCCTGTTGAACCGACAATTACATCATCGGCACTGATACCGAGTTTATCAGCTGTAAGAGTACACATTTTTTCGGCTTTCTGAACACCGTCTGCATTACAGGTGTTGGCATTTCCGCTGTTTACGATAACAGCCTGTGCAATTCCGTTTTCAAGGTGCTGACGGGTTACGGTTATCGGTGAGCTTTGAACAAGATTTGTTGTATATACAGCGGCTGCGGTACATTTTTTCTCGCAGAAAATAAGTCCGAGGTCACGCTTGCCTTTGTTTTTTCTTATACCGCAGTGAATACCCGACGCTTTAAAGCCCTTTGCTGATGTTACCGAACCGTCAATGAATTTATATGTCATAGATTTATTCCTCCAAAATTACCTGTTACAAATTTGGGTATATTTTAAAATGCAGGCGGTACAATTACAAGACCTGTTGTTTCGTCAAGTCCGAAAATAATATTCATATTTTGTATTGCCTGTCCTGCCGCACCCTTAACCATATTATCAATGGCTGAAATTGCAACAAGTGTATTTGTGCGTGTGTCGATATGAAGTGATATATCGCAGAAATTTGAATATTTGATATTGTGAATATCGGCATTCTGACCGTCAGGAAGAAGTCGGATAAAAAATTCGTCCTTATAGAATTTTTCATATTCTGCTCTTATTTGTTCCTTTGTAACACCGTCATTAAGATGTGCATAGCAGGTTGAAAGTATGCCACGGTTTACAGGAAGAAGATGAGGTACAAAGGTTATTGTAACCTTTTTGCCCGAAAGTTTTGAGAGAGTCTGTTCAATTTCGGGAGTATGGCGGTGTGAAGCAACCTTATATGCGTGGAAGCCCTCGTTGAGTTCGGGGTAATGATTGCCCTGTGACGGCTTTCTGCCTGCACCTGTTACGCCTGATTTCGAGTCAACAATAATACCCTCGGTTTTTACAAGTCCTGCCTTTACTGCCGGAGCGAGTGCAAGCGGTGCACCCGTTGTGTAGCAGCCCGGATTTGCAATAACTTTTTTGCCCTTGATATTATCTCTGAAAAGCTCCGGAAGTCCGTAAACGGCACGCTGATGAAGTTCCTTGTCGAGAAATTCGCCGTTGTACCATTCTTTGTACTCGTCCTCACTTTCAAGGCGGAAGTCTGCACCAAGGTCGATAAACGCTTTGCCTGCCTTGTCGCACTGTGCGGCAAGCTCCTGTGAAAGTCCGTGCGGAAGTGCTGCAAAGATTACATCGCTCTTTTCGACAACCTCGTCCTGTGTTTTGCACTCCATATCGCAGAGCGTTTTATATGACGGATAAACCTCGCTGAGTTTTTTGCCCTCAAAGCTGACTGAGCTTATAGCCGCAATTTCTGCCTGTGGGTGAGTCAAAAGAATACGGACAAGCTCTGCTCCTGCATATCCTGTTGCACCGATTATTCCAACTTTAATTTTCATTTTCTTTCCCTCTTGCCTTTTTTATTTGGTAATTTTATTCTTTAATCAGATTTCTTACACGTTCAACCTGTGCAATGACATTTGCACTTGCCGGTCCTCCGATAACTTTTCTGCCGTTCACGCAGTTTTCGAGAGATATTGCGTCATACACTCCCTCGTCAAAGGTATCGCAGACTTTTTTGTATTCTTCAAGCGGAAGTGTTTCGAGAGTAAGTCCCTTTTCAATGCATAGTGCAACCAATGTTCCCGTTGCCTTATATGCGTCACGGAAAGGAAGTCCTTTTTTAACAAGATAGTCTGCACAGTCGGTTGCGTTGATAAATCCGTTTGCGGCGGCTTTTCTCATATTTTCAGGGATTACTTTCATTGTATCTATCATAGGTGTAAAGGCTGTAAGGCACATTTTGACCGTATCAACGGCATCAAAAATTGCCTCCTTGTCCTCCTGCATATCCTTGTTGTATGCAAGTGCAATACCTTTCATAACCGTAAGCAATGTCATAAGGTCGCCGAATACTCTGCCCGATTTACCACGGACAAGCTCCGCAATATCAGGATTTTTCTTTTGCGGCATTATACTTGAACCTGTCGAAAATGCGTCGTCAAGCTCAACAAACTTAAACTCCCAAGAACACCACATAATTATTTCTTCCGAAAAGCGTGAGAGATGTACCATTATTATTGAAATGGTGCTTGCAATCTCCATACAAAAATCCCTGTCGGAAACACCGTCAAGGCTGTTCTGAGAAACACGGTCAAATCCTAAAAGTGAAGCGGTTATGTTTCTGTCAATAGGATATGTTGTTGTTGCCAGTGCACCGCTGCCGAGCGGCATTTCGTCCATATGTTTATATGCACATTGAAGTCTGTCAACATCACGCAGAAGCATTTCGGCATAAGCCATAATATGATGACCGAATGTAATAGGCTGGGCTCTTTGAAGATGTGTATATCCCGGCATTACGGCTGACGAATACTGTTCGGCTTTATCGCAAAGAACCGCAATAAGCTCCTTGACCATTTTTTCGATATTCTTGACTTCCTTTTTAAGATAAAGACGAATATCAACGGCTACCTGATCGTTACGGCTGCGGGCTGTATGAAGTCTTTTACCGGTCTGACCAAGACGCTTTGTGAGTTCTCCCTCGATAAATGTATGTATATCCTCGGCATTGGGGTCGATTTGAAGTTTTCCGCTGTCGATGTCGGCAAGGATTTCTTCAAGTCCCTTTACAATAGCCTCTGACTCAGTTTTTTCGATTATACCGCACTCGCCTATCATTGTTGCGTGTGCAATACTGCCCTCTATGTCCTCACGGTACATACGGCTGTCAAATGATATTGACGAATTGAAGTCGTTTGTTTTTTTGTCGATTTCCTTAGAAAAACGCCCTGCCCACAATTTCATTGGATTCACTCCTGATTTTTTATTATTTTAGTTTATAATATTGTTTTTGCCGTTAAAAATTAGGTGTTTTATAAAAACGAAGTCGGGCGGACAATGACTCACTATCACTGCTCGCCCTGACGAACTTCTGAGTTTAAACAGAAATTTTATTATTCCTTGATAAGACCTTTCTTTGCCTGAACCTTAATCGGCAGACCAAAGAGGTTGATAAATCCTGCTGAATCTTTCTGGTTGTAAACTTCATCTTCATCAAATGTTGCAATATCTTCATCATAGAGTGAGTACGGTGATGTAACGCCTGCGTCAATGATATTGCCCTTGTAAAGTTTGAGTTTAACATCGCCTGTAACGGTTTCCTGTGTTGAATCAACAAATGCAGAAAGAGCCTTGCGGAGAGGTGTGTACCACTGACCGAAATATACAAGCTCAGCAAAACGGTTTGCAACATTCTGCTTGTAGTGGTATGTATCTCTGTCGAGTGTGATTTCTTCAAGCTTGTTGTGTGCGTGATAAAGGATTGTTCCACCCGGAGTTTCATAAACGCCTCTTGACTTCATACCAACGAGTCTGTTTTCAACGAGGTCAACAATACCGATACCGTTTTCGCCGCCAAGCTTGTTGAGTTTCTTTACGAGTTCAACAGAACCGAGCTTTTCGCCGTCGATTGCAACAGGAATGCCCTTTTCAAATGATATTGTAACATAAGTTGCCTTATCGGGAGCCTGTTCAGGTGAAACGCCGAGTTCAAGGAAGCCTTCCTTGTTGTACTGCGGCTCGTTTGCAGGATCTTCAAGGTCGAGTCCTTCGTGTGAGATGTGCCATATATTTTTATCTTTCGAGTAGTTTGTTTCTCTTGTGATTTTCAGAGGAATGTTGTGTGCCTCAGCATATTCGATTTCTTCGTCACGGGATTTGAGATTCCACTCTCTCCAAGGAGCGATAATCTTCATATCCGGAGCAAATGCCTTGATTGCAAGCTCAAAACGAACCTGGTCGTTACCCTTACCTGTACAGCCGTGGCAGATTGCGTCTGCACCCTCTTTAAGAGCGATTTCTACTATTCTCTTTGCGATAATAGGACGGGCGAATGATGTACCGAGAAGATATTTACTTTCGTAAACTGCACCGGCTTTTACTGTCGGGAATACATAATCCTCGATAAATTCTTTGTTAAGGTCTTCAACATAGAGCTTTGAAGCACCTGTCTTTTTAGCCTTTTCTTCAAGACCTTCAAGCTCTGTTCCCTGTCCTACGTCACCTGAAACTGCAATAACCTCACAGTTGTCATAGTTTTCTTTAAGCCACGGAATGATGATTGATGTATCAAGACCGCCTGAATATGCAAGAACTACTTTTTTTATGTCACCCATTATATTGAACCTCCGTTGTCTGTTTGTTTGAGTATGCTTTTATTATACACTTTTTATACATAAAATCAAGCACTTTATGCATATTTATTCAAATATTAGAATTTTTGTATGTTTTTACATTATCAAGTGATTATTGGAGATTTTTTTATGATATTTTTAAAATTATTTGATAATTTATTTTATTTTTTGAGGCTTATAATTTGTTTTTATCAATTTTATAAATTTAAGATAATAATTAATTTTGCAAATAATATACATTTTTACAGTATATTATGTATATTTTTCGCTTTTGTGCATTTGCCCTGAATTTTTGAGTTCCAAAAGCAGTGTAAAAAATGTATTAAGTATGATATAATGTAAATGTATAGGGCGAATTTTAAAAGCATTACACGCCAAAATAAAATTTGCTCATCAAAATATGATTTTTTAGGAGGTTTTATTTATGAGTAATTTTACTGAAATTGATGTAAGTTCTCTCAGCGACAATTTCTTTACAAGAATAGGCAAGGAATGGATGCTTATTACAGCAGGAAACAAGGATTCTTTCAACACAATGACTGCAAGCTGGGGCGGCACAGGTTTTTTGTGGAACAAAAATATTGCAATTACATTTATCCGTTCGTCAAGATATACCTATAATTTTGTTGACCACAACGAATACTATACCCTTTCATTCTTTGGCGGAGATATGAAACAGGAGCTGACCTTCTGCGGAAGAAATTCCGGCCGTGATGTCGATAAAATAAAGGAAACAGGCTTAATTCCTGTATTTGACGAAAAAGCTCCTTATTTTGAACAGGCTGACCTTGTGATTGTATGTAAAAAACTGTATAAACAGCCTATGAACAGAGAATCATTCGTTGACAAGGAACTGGCTGAAAGCATTTATCCCGACGGTGGATATCATCACACCTTTATCGGAGAAATTGTAAAGGTTCTTAAAAAGGCATAAGATGAGAAATGTACTTGTAACGGGAGCGTCACGTGGAATCGGTGCAGAAACTGCACGGCTTTTTGCCGAAAACGGCGACAATGTTTTTATAAACTATAACCGTTCTGAAAAATCCGCCTTTGAACTTTATAACGAACTCAAAGCAAAAGGGTACAGTGTAAATACAATAAAGGCAGATGTTTCACTTTCGGAAGAAGTCGGAAAAATGTTTGATGAAATTGAAACACTCTGCGGCGGTATTGATATCCTTGTGAATAATGCAGGAATTGCACAGACAAAGCTGTTTACCGATGTTACAGACGATGACTGGAACAGAATGGTCGGTATAAATCTTAACGGTGCATTTTACTGCTGTCGCCGTGCAATACCATATATGGTTCATAATCATTTCGGAAGAATAGTGAATATTTCGTCAATGTGGGGTCAGGTCGGCGGTTCGTGCGAAGTGCATTATTCCGCTGTAAAAGCCGCTGTAATCGGGCTTACAAAAGGTCTGGCAATGGAAGAAGGTTTAAGCGGCATTACCGTAAACTGTATTGCACCCGGAGTGATTAAAACCGATATGACATCTAATCTTTCGGAAGATGATTTCAATGCACTGAAAAACGAAACTCCGACGGGAACTCTCGGAACGCCCTATGATGTTGCAAGAGTTGTATTGTTTCTTGCGTCTGATAATTCTTCATTTATCACAGGTCAGGTTCTTGGCGTAAACGGCGGATTTGTCGTATAATTAAAAATTTGAAATAAACATATTAAGGACAGTCAGAAACGGCTGTCCTTAATTTTTGCTTTTGTTTACTGTAATTCAAGGTTGATTATTATTTCTGCATTTTTGAGAATGTCTGTCCAATTATTGATTTTTGAATAAAATTCAGGAAATTCAAGGCGGATATATTTATTTATAGAAAAGACATCACAGGCATTTTCTGTAATTGTTTTTAAAATTCCGCTTTGTATTTTTTTGTATAAATCCTCATAGATTAGCTGCTTTTTTGCGGAACTGTAATTTTCGGAAAGTGAAATTTTTATATCAAAATTTAAAGTCAAATTTTCATTTTTTATCTGAGGGGAAATTTCTGATGATGTTTTTTTGATTTTATATACTGTTTTAGTGCCTTTCGTATCGGTTACGGAGGAAGTGTAATTTTGTGCCTCGTTTTTTGCAATAAGAGCTCCTGTCGTTTCGTCTGAGGTGAGAATTGACAGATTGTTTTTATTTATAATACAACTGCCGTATGCCTGTAATGCTGACAGTGAATCGTTTATCACTATATACGGAAAAATCATTGATGAGTACGGATTTTTTTCTGACGAGATATAGTCAAAAAGCGAAAACTGAACGGTTGTCTGATTTATCGCACTGCTGTCGGACAGAAGATTTATATCCTCCGATTTATAATTCATATCGTTTATCGCTGTCGTTATGGTCTGTTCAGCGGTGTTTTTTGAAACCATAAGATTAAGACTTTTTATTATATCGTTATTATCGGTAAAATACGAAAGCGTTTCGGCGGTATTTCTTGCGGAGGTTTCATTCATCATTATAAAAAGGCACTGATTTAACAGAACTTTTCTGCCGTGCTGAACTTCAAGCGATGTTATAGCCTCGCTGACGGTATCCCCCGTTGAATACAAAAGTCTGACTGCATTTTCCTGTTCCTCGCTTTCGGTATCAAGAATAATTACAGTAAGCTTATAGTTATTTTCATTTTTATCAATGCCTATACCCTGTACGATTATTCGCTGATTAAGCTGAATTGCACCACAGCCGCTGAACATTAAAGCTGACACAGAAACTGCAATAATCAAAGAAAAAACACGAAATGCTTTTTTGAATTTACGGCTTTTTCTCTTTCGTTTTTTAACAGAATTGACAATTACAATTATAAGCGGAATTACAAAAGCAAAAATCAATGTTACGGCAAAGCATAAATATTTATTGAAAAGAAGATTTAATATTGTATCACTGCCCGATATGCACAGAGATATTGCCGCTGATAAAATACCGCCGATAACGGTAAATTTTCTGCCTGTTTTTTCGCTTGAAACATTTTTTATACATTGAGAAATAACATAAAGCAGCATTGATATTTCACAGAATATTCCTGCACCCGATACTCCTAAAAACATAGGATTGAATCGTTGAAGCTTTCCCGAACCGTCTATCGACTGATAAATCGGAAAAGGCTGACCGTCAGGATATTCACCGAGTGAACCTGTAAGAAATAATATCATTGAAATAAACACAAGAAAAACAAAAATATTGCATATAACAGCACCTTTTGTTATATTGCCCTTTGTTACAGGATAAAGCATAGCAAGAACGGCGATATTGCCCATTCGTGAAAGTATAAATATAGCCGTGTCCGCTGTTGAAGTTGTTGTTGCATAATACAGCGGAAAATAATTACGGTTTGATAATTCGG
>JBJEOP010000097.1:0-8693 GCA_051880775.1 Acutalibacteraceae bacterium | reverse complement strand
GAAATTACGGCATCTGTAATGGAGATGAGGTGACTTTTATCGGCAAGCCCTGCGGTTTTCCTCACTATATCCTCTGTGATATGCCCGGATTGTCCCATACACTGATCAAGCAACGACAATGCATCACGCAATGCTCCGTCAGCAATTCCTGAAATAAGAAGTGCCGCCTGAGAATCAATTTCAACACCCTCGTTTTTGCATACATAATCAAGTCTTGACGCTATATCCTGCGGTGAAATTCTATGAAAATCAAAACGCTGACATCTTGACATAATTGTTGACGGAAGCTTATGAACTTCTGTTGTTGCAAGAATAAACACAACATGCAAAGGAGGTTCTTCAAGAGTTTTGAGAAGTGCATTGAACGCACCTATTGACAGCATATGAACTTCATCAATAATATAAACTCTGTATTTTGTGTTTGCAGGTGTAAAATTAGCCTCTTCACGCAAAAGGCGTATATCATCAACGCCGTTATTGCTTGCCGCATCAATCTCGACAACATCCATTATACTTCCGTCGTCAATTCCCCGGCATATCTCACACTCACCGCATGGGTCACCATCGTGAGGATTAAGACAGTTTACCGCTTTTGCAAGAATTTTAGAACAGGTGGTTTTTCCTGTTCCTCTTGAACCTGTAAAAAGATATGCGTGAGAAATTCTGCCTGCTTTCAGTTCATTTTTCAGTGTTTGTGTTACCTGATGTTGTCCCACAACATCAGAAAAAAACTGCGGACGATATTTCCTGTACAATACTCTATACATTTTACAACATCCCTCCACAGTATTTTGTCAAAAACGCATTCAATGACTAAAAAAACAAGACAGACCGTTTTACGGTGTCATACGCTTGGATATACGGGCGAACAGACTAACTGCATCGCACAGAACAAAACGCTTAATGCTGCTCGGTTCCCCGCCTGACATGGTTCACGGTGTTCTGTCGCACAGCACCTGCCCGTCCGTATATCCAAAGGTATGAATCTGTCTTGTAATTATACCAATCTATCGGCAGTAATATTATTATACAATATCCAATCCGAAAAATCAACCTTTTTTATAAATTTTTTAGCAAATCAAGATAAAATTAAAATCAAAACAGCTGCTTTATGAGTTTCAATGCCGTATGTAAAGATAATTAAATGCTGCAACAGGCTGACGGATTGGATAATCAATAAAATCTTAAAACACAAATTGTACAAGCAGCATATAACAAATTGTTCCTCCGGCGATTGATAACAACATTTGTTTTTTCCAAAGGTGCAAAGCAACTACAACCGCAATCGAAATCAGTTCAGGTATTCCGTGTCCATTCTCAAAAAGGCTGATATCCTTCAAGCAATAAATGACAAGAAGTGCAAATACTGCTGACGGAAGAACATCGCCCAGATATTTTATATATTTCGGTGTAGGCTTATCCGCAGGAAATAAAATAAACGGTAAAAACCTTGTAAGCACCGTTGCCAATACAACCATTGCAATTGTGATAATTTGTTCTGTTAAGGTCAATGTTTTGCACGACCTTTCATAACAGGCTTCTGCATAAGAGTCAAAGCTACAACAATAGCCATCATAGCAGGAATAATAAAATTATCGGCACCGAATATAATCAGGCATACAAGTGACAGTCCTCCCCCAAGAACTGCACTTGTGTGATTTTTTTCTTTAAGCCACTGATCCATAAAAACAACCACAAACATAGCCGTCATAACAAAATCAAGCCCCTCGGTGTTGAAATGTATAAGAGAACCGAAAATACCGCCCAGTGTTGCACCCGAAAACCAATATAAATGATTAAGCAGAGTAACAAAAAACATAAACCAGCCTTTATCAATATTTTTGAGAATATCTGCTGTATAATTTATTGAAAAGCTCTCATCACACATTCCAAAGATTAAATAATATTTCTTCCAGCCTGTACCCTTGTATTTCTCTAACATTGAAATTCCGTAAAACAAGTGTCTTGCGTTAATCATCAATGCCATAAGAAACGACTGCAACGGATTAAATGCACCAAGAAGCATATTGACTGTTATAAATTCGGCGGAGCCTGCAAAAATCGTCAGGCTCATAAGCATAGGATACCAAAAGCTGAATCCCGATACATTCATATAAATTCCGTATGTTAAGCCGAGAAACCAAAATCCCGCAAAAATCGGAATGGTTTTCGGAAAAGCGGCTTTCAGTGCCGGAAACCATTTTGTATTATTGTACTTTTTCATTAAAATACTCCTTAATGCTTTATCAAGCATAATGTAAAGTATGTGTTGCATCGCTAATTTTACATCTGTAAATTATTTTTGTCAAATTTTTGATTTTATTGAGGCAGTGTAATAGCATCTTCAAAAATGTTCCGCTGTTACACCAATCCAACCACCTATAAGCTGTATCTCTACAAGGCAGCGTAAACAGGGTTGGGTTATTACTTTGTTCTATCCTAAACCGGAACATTGAATTTATTGGTAATATCTGAAATTCACTGCATAAAATGAGTGAAAAGCAGTAAAAAGATATGTACTCTGTCGGTAAAATTGTATTATTAAACGGCTTAAACACCACGTTGAACCGAACCAAAAAATACCTCCAATCTCCATTGCGGAAATTGGAGGTATTTTCATATCAGATATTGTAGTTAAAAACCTCGTTTAACGTTGAAACGCAGCTTCATACTACTTATCCGACAGGAGAATAACGGGTTTTGAATTTTTATCCGTGTTTACGTTTTTCTTGTTCTTCTTGATATCAAAACAAACAATACACCTGATGTGACTGCAATCAATAACCAGATATTTATCGGAGCAAAAGTCACCGGTAAGTATGTTGTCATCATCTACGGCTCTGACAGTTATATCAGACGCATCGATGACTGTAACACTGCCGTCTGCATCTATTTGAAGCGTTATGGCGATGTCTGTCGTATCACTCGCAGGTTTGATTATCGGATTACCGTCAGAATCTACCGTAAGAATCAGTTCACCTTCAATGGACGCATCAATGGTGATTTCACCGCTTCCGATTATTTTACCGTTCCGATCTGTAATCACCACCGTATGTGTACCGGACGGCACTTCTTTCAATATGAAGCTGCCGATTTCATCAACTGCATCCGTTTGACTGCCGATTTCAACAGTTACATCGGGTACAGCCTTACCTTTCTCATCAACCACCTTGCCGCTGATGGTGTACTTTTTATCATCGGAAACCGTAGGTGCATCCTTGAATACAGCCTCCAGCTTTGAGTCACGGATCAGTGCAGGAGCGGTAAACACACCTTTTTTAACTTGTTCGGTTACATCCTCACCGTTATAGAATAGCTTGTCAAGGCGTTTTCCGTCATCAGGGATAATACGATAGCTCTGTTCCTTATGGCGTTCAAGCTGCTGGGTTTTATTTGCAACTGCACCATCAATCACTATCCTGCCATCAGTACTTTCTACTGTAACTGTGTGCAGCTTTGGTACTTCAAGACTCAATGACATATCCTGAGCATAGCTTGGTACAGACCACAATAACATTAACATAAGGATACAGAAAATACCACATATTTTTTCCTCACCCAATATCACCTCCGCAATTCATATTCAGACACAGCTCAGGTATCCGGATTTGTATATGCGATATAAAATGTAAGAGTAGCCTCGTAATGACCTGCCTTTGCCGCATCTAAGTATTCAGAGGAAATGTATGCTTGGAGTGGAGTTTTTGTTTCGGGTGCAGTATCCTCCGTGTATTTGACAGAATTAAATTCAGTTGTTCCACTCAAAATCGAATAATCGATAGTATAGTCGCCCTTGGTGTTTTTGAGTTCGCTCTTGCTGTCAAGAGTTACCGTTACATAAGCACCCGGCTCCAGATTTCCTTCTTTATACTCAATGTTACCGATTTCGGTATATTCCTTGTCAAAGTCAATTATTGCACTTTCGGGAATAACCACTTCATATGTTGCCGACTTAAATGCGGTGAGCTGAGTATTTGCGGATTTCGAGTCGCTGTCCTGAGAAATGTTGGCTGCAAATGCAGTCTGTGCACAGAAAGCACATAAAAGTGTTGCCATTATAAAAGATGTTGCCTTTTTCATTGTTTAACCCTCCTGACTTTCATAGCTGGCTGTGAATGTGAGCAAACCGCTGTAACTGCCTGCCTTGATGGGACTATTATCCGAAGAAACAGGAGTTCCAAAAACAAGAGTGCCTCCGACAGTTTCCTGAGTTACATCTGCAAAGGACGCAATAACCGTATCAGTAGTCAACTAATCATCTTTATCCTTGATTTTGACAGGAGCAGTGATAGAGTAATCTTCGTTTCCTTTACGGTAAAGAGTTGCACTGCCTGATGTCAGACCACGGCTGATACGAACATTAACAGCCGTGCCGGGTTCTGTGTTAGCTTTTGTGGCTTTAATTTGAAGCTCTTCATTCAAAGTAGCTTCGTCCGGTATCACAACAATATAATCAGTCTTAACCGAATAGGTCAGCACTGTATTGCCGGATGGAATAATGCTTTCGGGTGTTATCGTCGTTGCATATGCGGATACGGATGCCGTTGCAGCAAATAATGCTGCACAAAATAAAGCTGTAAACTTTTTCATTTTTATTTCCTCCTAATTTGTCGCCGTTTGATAGGCGATATTAAATGTTATATTTCCGGTATAATTACCGGCAATTTTGTTTCCTGTGGGTGTGCCGAAATAAACTGTTCCGCCTTGTGTCTGAGTTGTGTTATTTTCGGTAAACTTAGCTACAAGTGCATTGTTTGTAAGCTTTTGATTGTTTTCGCCAGTAACAGCTACCGACAGGGTGTTGGATGACGGAACATCAGTCAACATTACATTACCGTCATCAGTCAGACCGCTGATTGTGACATTCAGTGAATCGCCGCTTTGCATATTGTTCAGTTCAGACACGGTAATGGAAGCAGATGTTCCCCCATCTTCCATCTCTAAGCTGTCCGGAATATCAACAATATAATATGGCTGAGAAGTAATCGAATAGGTTACTGTCATATTTTGATTTATAGTAATCCTTGCATTATTTTTAAGTGTTTGGGTTGTACCATCATCATAAGTCAGGGTAAAGCCGTTGAATAAATATCCGCCGTCATAATCCTTGAATGAAAGGGTTACCTGCTCACCTTCAAAGAGTTGAATTCCGTTTTGTTTTGGATTGGCATCTGTAATCATTTCTCCGTCACTGTCATAAGCATATGCAAAATGTCCTTTATCCGTCAAACCCTGTTCTTCCTGATTTATCGTCAGAGTATAGACAGGTTTAAATATTGCCGTCACATTATTGACATTTACGGAATTTCCTATTGAAGACGCTTTGAGGGTTACTTTTCCGTTTCCTGTAAAACGCAGAGCTACTGACTGAACACCGTTTGAGTTCCAGGTATAGTTAAGACGCTGTTCACTTTCGATAAGCGGAATACTCTTCACGGTTTTTCCGTCAATAATAAGTTCAACCATAACACCGTCGCCGCTTAATATAGCGTCTGCCACTGCCTCACCGGCGTTGACTGTTCCAAGTTCTATGATTTCCGGCTGTTGGATTGTCTTGCTGATTCCTTTATAGACTGCATTGTCTTCGGTTTCGTCCAACAGAACTTCCCAGTCACCGCTGGGGAACCCGTTGCTGTTATAGGCGGTCGGCTTCAAAATAAGCTCCGTTCCGTCCGCATAAACAGAATAAGTACCGCTGTCAGAACCGCTATAAATACCGTACCCGTCGTCCGGTAATACATCCATTCTTATCTTCGCTTTTTCGATAACCATATCACCATCGTAAAGTTCAAGATTTTTCCCGCCGTCAACGAGCTGCAAACGGATTTTTCCATACTTCGTCTGATTGACAGATATCGGAACAGCAAGATATTCTTTTGCATTAATTGATACATTGTGTCTGTCCGAAACAGTATAAAGATACAGCCTGCCGTCATCGTTTACGGTTGTAATGTAGAACCGCTTCCGTTTGCTCCGATTTGCAGGGTTCCGCCGTTGACAGTCACCTTGCCGATTGTGTCATTACCGTAAAAGTTATAGAAGATTAAGTTTTTTGCCTTGTAGAAGAAATCATAATTAGCAGGATAATCGGTAGGTCGGGTAGTTGGGTAATTTACCGGATCACTATCATCAATATTCTGGATTTTACCCAGCCAGTCCACCTCATGAAAACCAAGATATGTATCTACGCTGAACAGACCGCTGTTGACTTCTATGGAAGGCGTGCTGTAGAAGTTTGCCGCATTGTAAAGAGTATTACCTGTACCTGAACGGAAACCGGTTGTATTATTGTACTCTCCGTTGTTGTAGATTTCACCTAGCTGAACCTTGCCCTTGCTGTTCATAACAATAGTACCTGCATGATGTGTTTCGTTGGACTCAATCATGCCTGTGGGTTTTTTGTTGACGTAGTTTCTTCCCACAGCGATATAAATCTGTTTTGAATCACTATGTCCGCAGTCCTTGTTGAGGTCTATCATTACATTGTTGTCACCTGTAACCCATTCGGTATATACTCCTGTATCAGGAAGCACCGGAGAGGTGTTTCTGGAAAAAGTACAAATCTTCAAATCAGTAATAGGAGTTTTATTTGTTGCCGTCCACTTGTCGTTGGCGTTTTCAGCCGTCAGATAATAAATATAAAGATATTTTCCGCCTGCTCCCTCATTTAAATCACCATTTCCGGACAATATCTCTGCACGCTGGTATTTTCCGTAAGTTCCGTATACTGTTTCATATTCAGCTGTACCGTATTGCTTGCCCTCATATACCTTGATATCAACAATAGCTGATGTTTTCTCTGCTTTTGCCTGAGCTGCAAAATCACTATTGTTGCCGGGATATTGGAAAAACTCCTGTCCATCAGAAATTGGTGTTGATTTCGATACGGCAAATAAATAAATATAATTTCCACCTGCTCCCTCATTTAAATCTGAAAACGTAAGAGAATTCAAGTATGTAAGAGCAGAAGATGCCTCACTTTCATTGTTGCCTGATGATGTGGCAAGTGTGAAAAAATATTCCCCTCCACATGTCATTTGCAGCCGCTGGAAATTGTGTACTTCATCGGAATTAATCGGTCTGTTATAATCATAAGAAATAATACCGGAACTATCCCAGCTATTTGTTTCCAAATCCCAGGGATCCATATATCTGCTGCTTGTCCATGCACGGAATCCGGTAATTTTATCAACTTTGAGCTGACTGTCAACATCACCATCAAAGACAATTTTTGAATCGGGATCCATAATCTCAATATCATGAACCCGTGTGACAGCGGTTCCGTCCACACACACTGTAAGAGATGCTTTATGTCCATAGGACGGCGATATTGAAATCTTATCTATTGCAGCATCACGCAGAGTGATGTTATGACTTCCGGAGCCGTTTTCGCAAATAATGGAGTATGCTTTATATCCATTACTATAAGCGTTTGCGGGCATATTATAATACCTGTCCAGCAATTCCGCCTTTTCCGGATATCCTCCGTAGGCGATAACATCTGTATTATTTTCCAATTTGTATGTTTTGCCGTTGTGCTTTAAATGACCGCTTTCTGTACAGGTAATGTCACCGTCTGACATATTTAATAATAGTGTCTGTGGATTTTGCAGGGATTTTATTGTCACCTGTCCGTCCGCCGCTACTTTAACTAAATACTCTGAAAGTACAGGCTTTGTAATCTGAACCTTATATTCTTTTTCCGATGCAGGCAACCAGACAGTTACTAGACCTGTTCGATAACCTTGCAAAAAAGCATAAAAAGTATTATATTTGAGTTGGTGATGAAAATGAATAATACAGAAAGAATCAAGCAACTCAAAGAAAAAGAATATCAGGAACTTTTTGGAGTAAAAAAAGCAACATTTGAAAAAATGCTGGAAATATTGAATGAGCAGTATCAAAAAGACCACGAAAAAGGTGGAAAACCGCCTGAATTAAGCGTTTTGGATAAATTGATAATCATGCTTTGTTATTACCGTGAATATCGTACAATGCAGCATATCGCATTTGATTACAGTGTTTCAAAAAGTACGATATGCGAGAGTATTCAATGGGTAGAACAAACGCTCGTAAAAAGTGGTGCATTTCGTTTGCCATCAAAAAAAGAACTTCATTCTAATGTTTCCATAGAAGTTATTTTGATAGATGCAACGGAAGTAGAAATAGAACGCCCCCAAAAAACAAAAACAATATTACTCCGGCAAGAAGAAAAAGCACACATTAAAAATTCAGATTGTTGTCAATGCTGCCGACTTGAAAGTAATTTGTTTTTCTGTTTCAAAAGGCAAAACATATGATTTTAACCTGTTCAAAAACAGCAGACTTCCCATCCTCAAACACGCTAAAATACTGGCTGACAGTGGTTATCAGGGTATTAACAAATACCATAAAAACAGTGAAACTCCTATCAAAGCTTCAAAAAACATAAACTTTCAATGGAAGAAAAACAATATAATCATACGATTTCAAAAAGGAGAATTTATGTTGAACATGTTAACCGCTATTTAAAAAGATTTCGTATTTTATCTTCTCGGTATAGAAATAAACGCAGAAGTTTTGGTTTGCGAGTTTCTTTAATTTGTGGCATTTATAATTTTCAACATTAAGTTATCGAGCAGGTCTAATAAAGGATTTCGGGTTTGTCAAGTAAAGTGTGTAAGTTTATTTTTAAAGGAAAAAATAATCAATCA
>JBJEOP010000096.1:0-1847 GCA_051880775.1 Acutalibacteraceae bacterium | reverse complement strand
TTTCGGGCTTAATCTGTTCTTCGGGTATTCCCTGAGTGACAAGATAACGCTTAATTGCCTCACCCTCTGAGATTATTTCATCACTGTCCTGTCCTCCTGAGGGAACAAACACAGCCTTTTTACCTGTTGCGTTAAGCTGTTTGTGATAAAATTCAATAGTCTTGTCGGCTCTGCCTTTAAGCAGCGGCAAAAGTGTGCCGTCTTTTCTTATTCCGCAGCCGAGAATAATTATGTAGTCCTTATCAAACTTGGGCTTATGCTTTGCGGCAATAAGGGCACATATCTTTGTACTGAGAAGATACACCTCAAAGAAAGCATATAAGACACTTATTATCGGATAAACTATGGCAAACTCAATACTGCTTACATTGTAAACGAATACAGGCAGAATAATACAGGTGACTATACCTAAAATCAGTGCGGCACTTATCGCAATACCGAGAGCGTTTGCAACACGGAATCCCTCGTGACGAATAAGTGAAATATTACTTACAGTCATCGCAACAGAATAAATAAGCACAAACGGCACAGATACAAACATAAGCATAAACATAATTATTGCCGTTAAATTGTGCATACTTTCCGACTGGTAATCACGGTAATGAAACAGCAGATAAACAGACAATGCGGCAAATACTATGCCCATAACAACAAGCATTATCATTATCGAACACCTGAAAATTGTATTGTATGAATACATATTGTTTTTCAGGCTTTTTCGGAACTGTATAATCATATATACCGCCATTATGCAAAAGAAAAGTGCTTCCGTTATATAAACTGCCGGATATGCCGCAATATTCGGTATGCTCGTTGACGCACTTTCATACAGAATATTAAATTCTCCTACATTCAGTTTATATATTTTGTTTCTGCCGGCAAGGTCGGTATCACTGCCTGTGTTATAAAAGGTTATATCGACTTCCGTCTGTCCTTTGTTCAGTGAAGTAAACGGTATTCTGAGATAGCCGTTTTCGTGTACAGGTGTTTCGGCTTTTACAATATTGTCGTCTGAATATTCAATATCGACCTTTGAATAATATATACCATCAGGTTCGGGCATATAGACCGAATAGGTTTTACAGCTTGCCGTTATGTAAATTGACAAAGCCGACAGCAAGACAACGGCTAATATCAACGGAAACAATATCTTCTTTTTAAACATTATCAACTCTTCTTAAATTTTTCCTTATTTCCAGAATATATATTATTACATAACAGACAACAAATCAAGAAGTTAATAAATATATTCAAACGCCTGTTTACAGTTCTGCTATAAACAGGCGTATTTTGAAACATATTAAATTCTACTTTTTTATTTCAAGGATTTTTTCTCCTGCCGAAATACTGCCGTCTGCAACAGCCTTTATCGAGCTGTAATTGTCGGTATTGCAGACAATCATAGGCGTTGTGAGCTTATAGCCGGCTTTTTTTATGCCGTCCGTATCAAATGAAATAAGCAGGTCGCCTTTTTTTACTTTTTGACCGTTTGAAATATGCGATTCAAAAAATTCCCCGTTCAGCTTGACAGTGTCAATTCCTATATGAAGAACAATCTCACAGCCTGACTCTGAAACAAGACTCACTGCGTGTTTGGTATCGAATACGGTTTCAACCTTTGCGTCACACGGTGCATACAGCTTGCCTTCAACAGGCTCAACCGCTATTCCGTCGCCGAGAATTTTCGCTGAAAATACTGCGTCCTCAACATCTTCAAGTTGAACGACCTTGCCGCTGAGATGTGAATACAGTATCTCCGCCTTGCCGTCGGAATTTTCTTTCGGCTGTTCCTTTTGCTGTTCGTCGGCGGTTGTATTTTCTTTTTTATCAGCTGTGATTTCGGTTTT
>JBJEOP010000095.1:0-8796 GCA_051880775.1 Acutalibacteraceae bacterium | reverse complement strand
ATATTGATAAACACCTGTCGCAGTCTGTTTCGATCGCCGAGTACGGGCGGAAGTATTTCGGGTTCTTCATAGACAATATGCTTGTTTTCGGCTGTTGCCCTTTCACGCTGCATATATATTGATTCGTCAAGCTCGGCAAGAATGTCAATCTTATCCATAATAAGAACCATTCTGTCCTGCTGTATTCGTGAAAAGTCGAGTACCTCTTCGACAATTCCGTTAAGGCGCTCTGCCTCCTTGACGATAATGCTTATACCCTTTTCAACGGTTCGCTGGTCTTTGCAGCCGTCAAGCTGCATTGTTTCAGCCCAGCCCTTTATTGCCGTAAGCGGTGTACGCAGCTCGTGAGATACGGACGAGATAAAATCGTTCTTCATCTTATCAGCCGCACCGAGCTCACCCGCCATATAGTTAATTGTATCGCAAAGCTCGCCGATTTCGTCATCATAGGTTTTGATTATTCTTGCGTCAAAATCACCCTGTGCAATTTTTTTGGCTGTATCACGGATTTCACGCACGGGTCGGACGATTGAACGCAAAAAGTATGTACTTGACACAAAAATCAGAAAGACTATCACTATTCCGACAAGACAAACCACCGATATTGCGATAAATATTTTTCTGTCGGCTTCTTCAAGCGACACTATATAGCGTATTGCACCTACCTTATTACCTCTGTTGTCTTTGATAACCCTTGTAAGAGCCATTACATTTTCGCCGGAATTAAGGTTTCCGTGCCAGTCGGCAAAGCTGCTGTCGGATTCAAGGGCGTTTTCGTAGTCGGGCATTGTCTGGTCATTGTCCGGAGTAAAGCCTGTTGACGTAATTACAACATTTCCCGTACTGTCAATAACCATAAGCTCCATAAGCTCTTTATCGGGGAAATTTTCTACATAGTCCCTTGCGGTTTCGATAAATTTGTCAGACCCGTTAAAGATATTTACAAGCTCCGTTGAACGACCGTTCAGCGTCTGAAAAATACTGTTATAGTAAAAGCTCTGTACTGCAACAGCAAACGCAATTACAATAACAAAAAGTATGAGAATGATTATTCCGAGTGTGTTGAATACCCATCTTTTTGTTATACCCTTCAAGCTTTCTTTCCCCTTTCACAACGGATTATACTGTCAGGCTTCCCATTTGTAGCCGAGTCCCCACACGGTCACGATGAATTTCGGCGTTGACGGATTGTCCTCTACCTTCATTCTTAAACGCCTGATATTTACATCGACAATTTTTTCTTCGCCGACATAGGCTTCTCCCCACACATATTTGAGTATGTCGCTTCTGTCGAGTGCCTGACCGGGATTTGAGAAGAAATATTCCATAATCTGAAATTCAACCTGAGTGAGTTCAATCAGCTTGCCGTTTTTCTTCAATGAGTGATTTTTGAGATTTAAGACAAATTCACCTGATTTTATTTCTTCCTTGAAATTATTTTCCGAACGCATTTCGGCAATGGCAATACGTCTGTAAAGTGCGTCAATTCTTGCGACAAGCTCCGTCGGGCTGAACGGCTTTGTGACATAGTCATCTGCACCGAGCATAAGTCCCGACACCTTGTCCATCTCCTGAGTTCGTGCCGAAAGCATTATTATTCCGAGATTACCGTTTCTTTTTCTGAGTTCCTTGCAAACCTGCAAGCCGTCAATTCCCGGCATCATAATATCGAGTATTGCAATATCAAAATCACCGTTTGCCTCGTCATATCTTTGAAGTGCGACTTCGCCGTTTTCAGCCTCAGTCACGTTATATCCTGCTCTTTCAAGATTGATAACCACAAATTCACGGATTGCGGTTTCGTCCTCTGCTACAAGTATATTTTTCACTTTAAAACACCCCTGAGTTAATTCATAATTCATAATTCATAATTCATAATTTTTGTGTGTACCGTCAGCTTGTCCGCTGATTATAAGTTTGTTATAACATAAAGTAGTTATTGCGTGGAATGTTACAATAACTTATGCTGCGGACAAGGACTTAACAGTAACATTAACTTTGAACGCAAAATTGACTGCGGCAGCTTGCCACCGGAGGCACTCCGCTAGCTTATGAGTTTAAGAGAATTTTTGACTTCGGATTCGGTGATGTTCAGGGAATCCTTTGCATGAGTTGTAAAAATCTGTGCGGCATATATTGCCTTTGATGATGAATTGTTTATATCAAACTCTATAAGTTCCGATTTGTCAGTATCTTGCCATTCGCTTTCGTTGAAACGGTAAATTGTAAGGAGCTCGTCGCCGACAGAACCCGTTTTGCTGTTCCACATATAAAATGTCATATTTCGGTTTTCAGGGTCGGTTTTTGCCGTTACATTGCCAATCCATCTGTCAGGCATAATGAAATAATATCCGTCAGTATAATTTATAACGGTGGTCATTTTTGTGTTAAGACTATCGTCGGCGGTTTTAAGCTGTTTCCAAGCCGTAACACTGCACAATGTTTCGGTTTTATCGTTTGATGACGCCGACATTTGTGACGTTACAGGAACTTCAATATTACCGTCGCTGTCAATATCACGGGAAATGATAATATCCTTTCGGGTTGTTGAGTTGCTGGTTGTACCGTTACTCACGGTGACAAGCGGATTTTTGAGCGTTTTTTCCTGCTCGTCAAAATATATTATCTGAGTTGAAAGCAGACCGCTCGATTTTTCACCGTCAGCAATTATTCCGATTTTATCACCGTCAATATTTCCGACAAGAACATTTGTAAATGATGTTATTTCCGAATCGAGTTCAAGCGAAAATTTGCCTATCGGGTGCTTTTCCTGCTCGGAATACTGCAAAAGCTTTACAGTTGACGGAGTGTCCGTTCCGCTGAGTGAAAGAAGTACAATATCGTCCATTCCGTCGTTTGTAATATCGGCAACGACAATCTCGCTGTAAGTATCGTCAATAGCCATTTCTCTTACCGTGTCATTTTCAAAGCTGTATGAACTGAGAGTTTTCTGGTTATTGTAGGCATTCCAGCCTATTATAAGATCGTCTTTTCCGTCGCCGCTGATATCCTCGAACATTACACGGTCAACGCCTGAGGCTGAATTTGTAAAATTCCCGATACATTTCCACTCATCGTCAACAAGGGATATAATACAAACCTGAATATCCGGGTCGTTGTCGGTTGAATAAAGTGCAACGGCACTCTCGCCTGTCTGCTGTGAATCGTGCATTATTATTGCCGAGCGGTAATCACCGTTCTGCGGATATTTAAGTGTATATTTTCCGCCGGCTTTCTGGCTTATGATGTTCTGTATTTCTGCCTTATCGCCTGTTGCACGAGGCGGACGGATAATGGAGTTATCGCTGAAACTCAGATCCGAACAGCCCGAACAGAAAAACATACAAAATGCAACCACTGCGGAAAAAACTATGCTTTTATATTTTCGGTTCATAAATTCACCGCCTTTAATCCGTCGGCAAAGCTGCCTTTCGTGCAATAAGGAATTTTATTTTTATTCCCTCGTCAGAAAACATTTTTTCGTGTTCGGTCACGATATTCGGTTCATAGCCTGAAATATGCAGGTCATGGGTAAGATAGATAATTTCAAAACCGCATTGCTGAAAATACTTTATGCTGTCCTCAAAAAGTCCGTCGTCGTCAGTCTTGAAATGAATTTCACCGCCGTCTTTGAGGAATGTGCGGTAATTCATAAGCTGTCGTGGGTGTGTAAGACGGCGTTTTTTGTGCTTTGGTCGTGGCCACGGATTACAGAAATTTATGTATATTCTGTCGGTTTTATCGTTTTCGTTAAGCATAAGGTCTATGCGTTCAATGTTGTGTGCGGTAATGAGGAGATTTGTCGGGTATGAATTATGCTCCGAAAACAGCTTTACTACATTTCTTCTTGCAAGTCCGAGCATTTCAAATTTGATGTCTATTGCAAGAAAGTTTACATCGGGGTTATCGTATGCCGCCTGAGCGATAAATCCGCCCTTGCCGCAGCCGAGTTCAACATAAAGCGACTGCATTTTCGGAAATTGTTCACGCCAAAGACCTTTAAAGTCATCGGGATTCTTTACAAAGAGGTCACTTGCTTCAAGTTCGGGCTTTGCCCATGGTTTATGTCTTATTCTCATATATGCATTTTCCTGTTCTTTATTTTAATTTGTATCTTCTCTGCTATTATGGATTGAAGATGTAATCAGAATTTTTCAAAAATAAAGTGTGATAAACCGGAATTTATCTGTATATTTTACTGAAATACGGAATTCAGCGGATTCACTCGCATATTTTCATTTCAAAGGTTGTTTCGTAGCCGGCAAATTCTATTTTATAAGTTCCTGCTTTGGGATAATCCTCTGTTTGAAAGGAAATTGTTTTCTCATTGAAAGTCCCGAACCTGTTACCGTTGATATCAAAACCAATCATCGAACACTCAGGAATATTACTCATGGTCAGATTTTCCACTAAGGTTCTTTCTTCTGTGATTTTTCCGTCCTCAATAGGCGACAGTACCACATCACCGGTAATATCTTTGGGTTCTTCACATCCAAAAAATACTTCTATAATTATACTGAAAGGCGACTCTTCTCTCACATGAAGTGAAATCTCATTTTTTTTCTTCCAATCAACAAATTCGTTCTCAGGTACATATACGGTAGGATACTGTGTGCCTTTATCCAAATACTCCTTTATCAGTGCATCAATCTTATCGAGAGCTTCATAAAAGGTTTTTGCTAATTCATTTGAATTTGAAAAACCGAATGAAATTCCGTCTTCATAGCAAAAACTATATGTAGTCACAGGCATATCATACACGACATAAGGATTTATTTTGCCTATCTTTGCACTGTACACTTTATATTCAAGGACTATATTTGCAATTTCATCTAACAGCGACTTATCTGCAATATACAGTTGAGATCTCATATCAAGATTATATCTATACTGATTTCCAATAAACAAGACCGCATACAAGCCATCATCACTAAGTCTCACCGATTTAGTGCTTGTCCCTCCCGTCATGCTCCCTGACATATTTACAGTATAGGATATGAGCTGTTTACCTTCGTACTTTTCTTTTTCGGTGTTTTGTTGTTTCATCTTTTTATATCCTCCTGTAATAAAGCTATTATTATGAACAATAGGGTTATAATTCCGATTTATCATTATGTTATTTTATAATTTTAATAACAATGATTGCAGTTTCGTTTTTGTATCTTCTATGCTGTTATGGATTCAAGATGTAATCAGAATTTAAAAACATTAAATTTGATAAGGCGTAATTTAAAAGCGTTCAAAATTTAAATATCTTGTCCCCTGAAAATATAGTTTCCCGTTATCACCGTCAGCCAACATAGCATACTCTGCACCTGAAACAGAAAATTCCATTCTATCTCCGCTCTCAACTTGAAATGTTACATAATACTGCGTAAAAGAGGTTGTATAGTATCCATGTGCACCGCTTGTGTCCCCTGAATTTGGATTTCTATGATATGTAACATCTGTCCTTTTTGAAACAACCGTTGCGTTGACCGTTAAGCGTGGAGATTGGTTGTATTTATTCCTGATACTTATATTTCTCACAATAGAGGCAATAATCACTCCAATGATAAGTATCCATACAATGGCAAACAATACTCCAAATATACCAAAGCCATTGCCAATCATATCATATCCAAAACCCACTATAATTCCTCCGTTAAATTCCGATTTATCAATCAGCTTTTTATAATTTTATATGATAACATTTCATTTAATTATATCAAAGCATTAACTATAATATTTTCTTTAAAAGAATTATATTTTTTTTATTTACGGGACGGAAACAGACTGCCCCACAACATAAACTACAAACGCAATTATGAAATATGCATTATGAATTATGAATTATTAAGCTGTCAGGGCATATATATGAAAAAGAGGTGATTTGGGTGAACACTGCCGTACCAAAAAAATTACAGTCATACATCAATTCCGAGCTGCACGACGCAGAAGTGTACCGTATTCTTGCAAAATCTGCACCAAATGAGGACATACGAAATATTCTTATGCGTTTTGCTGACAATGAACAGGCTCACGCTGACGAATTTACAAGGATTTACAAGATGATGACGGGTTATTCCTTTGAACCCGAACCTGTACCGATAACCGAAAGCGGCTCTTACCGTGCAATTCTGAAAAACCGCATACTTGACGAAACAAAAGACGCTGAAAAATACCGTAAGGATTATTTACAGACGCACGACAACTATAATCTTAAAAGGGCATTGTTTAATGCGTTCAATGACGAAATGCGTCACGCTGTCGAAATTCTTTATATACTTATCTAAAAAATCAATCCGTTCCTGTATATCAGAAATACACGGGAACGGATTTTTCATTCAGTTATCTTTTGCAAAGCAGGCATTTTATGAGGAAGAATATGCTTATCAGCATATAGGCAAAGAAAAATGCAACTATAAAGAAATGTATCGCATACACGATTGCTTGATGTATTCTGAAAACGGTTCTCGGTACAGACCACTATAAATAATCTTAACCGCCCTGAGAAATCAAGGCGGTTTTATTATACAAATCAAAATTAAACTTTATAATATATTCAGTTATTCATTATTCTGCTTTTCGTCGGAAAATTCACTGTCGGGAATATTCAGCGACAAAAGTGCGTTTTTACTTTTCCAGAAAATATCCGCTGACTTTTTGAAATTCAGCAGTTTTTCATATTGTGCGGCGGCATTTTCGTATTCCTGTTTTGCTGAGGAAATATCAAAGGTTTGGAGTTTTTGTTCGTTTTCGTCGGCTTTTTTTCTGAGTGCGTCAATCTCGGACTGTCTTTCGGCAATAAGACGGTTTATTTCTTCGTTTTCGGCAGAAAGCATATTAACGCTGTCAAGTGAATTTTCGTAATTTTCCGCTGTTTTGTCCTTATGTTCAAGGCATTGGGAAAGTCTATGATTTATTTCTTCAATAGACTGCTTTGCCTGTGTTGCAGGATATGACGGATTTATGATAAACGAAAGGCTTACATCATCACCACTGCCGCCACTGCTTATCTGCGGCAAAAGGGTATCAAGACGCTTGTTTACTTCTTCGGCGTTTTCGGTATTTGTCCAGTATGAAATTGTATAGTAGCATTTGTTGAGGTCTTTTGTGCTGAAACTTTCCTCTATGCCGTCTGAGGTAACAAAAACCGCCTGCGGAAGAATATTTCCGTAAAAATGACGGAATGAACGGATTGCGTCAGACGAACATATTGACGCTGAACGGTTGCCGACACAATCATCATCAGACGGAACAGGATTGATATAAACACCGTCATCAAAAATTGCCGTACAGACTCCGTCACCTGTTTGCAGTGCAAACCAGCCATAATCGGTAACTGCTGACACAATCAGCGTACAGCCGTATGCTTTTTGCGGACGTGTGCCGCTTTTGTAGAAAGTTTTTATATCATCGGCAAGCGGTGAAAGCTCCTTTTCTGTAAACGGATTAACCGAAACATCATATTCCACACGCTTTGTCCAGTCGGCGATAATGCTTTTTTCAAGCTGATTAAGAGTTATGTCGGGATTTTCTTTGAGAGCGTGTGCGGTTTCCTGTCCATAAGAAAAAAATACCCGTATCTGATTTACGGCACTTTCACAGGCGATTTTTGCACCTATGGCACTCCTGAAACAGTTTTTGTCGCCGTGTCCGTCACTTACGGCACATACTGAAATTTTTTCGTCCTCATATTTTAAGGAATAATCCTCACATTCAAGTCCTTTTGCGATATGGCTTGTACCGATTTTATGGCACGAAAAGGTTTTGTACGGCTTCATACTCTACCTCCTGTATCAGAAGTCAAAGTCGTTTTCCCAGTCTATTTCAGTCAGCGGAATTGTCGGACTTTGCTGTGTTGTCTGTGACGGCTGTGGTGAATTAAATTCAGGCATTTGCGGCAATTCTTCAAACGGCTGAGAATTATTCTGAGCTATATTTGGCTGTGAATTTTGTTGTGTGTTCGGTTGTGCCGTCTGTTGTGTGTTCTGCTGAGAAACGGCTGAACGGCGGCGGGGTAAATCAACCTTGCTTTGTGAAGTTTTAAAGGCTGAAGCAGACTGCGGAACAGGTGTTGACGGGCTGTTTTGAAGTGAACCCTGTTGTGTTACAAAATCAACTCCGACAAGCGTTACAAGCTGAATCTGCTTTGCAAGAACCATAGTATTTTTTGCCTCATAGACATTGTTTTCGTTTTCGGTAAATTCCATAAGGACTTTTTTACATTCGGGACTTAACGCTCCCTCCTCGATTGCGATACCCGCCCTTGTTGCGTATTTGAACCACTTGTTTCTTCTGAGAATATCAAGCTCCTCGTGGTACATCATAATATCTGACGGTTTTCCGTCGGTAAGAAGAATTATAAGCGGCGTATATGCACCTGATGCTGAATTTAAAAATCCGTCTTTTGAGAGTTTTTCGTTCAGCTCGTGAAATGCCGTTCCGAAATTCGTACAGCCGCCGACTTCGGTTATATCATCATATTTAAAATCAGAAAGTGACTGCGGTGTTGTTGTTTTCCATTTTGCCTTTGTTGAAAATTCAAGTATTGCAATTTTTATTTCTGCGGCAGTGTTGCCCTTTTCTTTCTTTTTGAGTTCGGGAAGAACATTTCTTATAGCGTCATTGACAGCACCTATTCTTGCACCCTTCATACTGCCCGAAATATCGACAACGAAAAACACTACCATTGAGCGTTTTCTCAGTGTTGTTACAATATCGTTGACATTAGGTGTTTGTTCAAGCGGTTTATTAAGGTCAACTCCGCTGTTTACGCTGTCAAATTCTCCGAAATCAAAATCATCAAGATCG
>JBJEOP010000094.1:0-8832 GCA_051880775.1 Acutalibacteraceae bacterium | reverse complement strand
CAAAGATTCATACATTTCATCAAAGCTGAAATCGGTATTATTTTCTTTTGATATTTCAACAAAATCGTAAGAAATAGTTTTGCCTGTTTTTGAATTTATAACCGGCACAAACTGTTTTTCAAAATCAATAAGGTTAATTTTTTCATCTTTTTTGACGATAGCCGAATACTTTTTGAGTCCGCAGTTTTCGGGCATAAAATCAGCATACAAAAGGCAGCTGTTCTTTCCGCTAATATGTGCTTTGTCGGCAGCTGTGCCTGCTTTTTCAAAAAGAAGTTCAAAGCTTTCGCCGTCTGAGGGATACATTGAAATACCCGTACTTACCGACAAATCATTGATTTCCTTGCCGCCGAACGAATATTTCCTGTCAAGAGCTTCCAAAATATTTTCGGTAATACTCAAAGCCTCACTTGAAGTGCATACATCTTTGACTAAAACAACAAAGCTGTCGTTTTCGCCCCGTCCTATTATGGAATTTTCAGGTGTTGACTTTTTGAGATTGTCCGCAATGCCTTTGAGAACCGCATTTCCGAAATGATAACCCAACCGTTTGTTAATAGCCTTAAATCTGTCAACATCAATATTAAGAAGAATATGATTTTCATCTTTTCCGTAATTGCAAAGATACTCGTTAATTTCTTTTTTTACGCCGTCAAAATTAAGCAGACCTGTTATCGTGTCGTAGCCCTGCATTATTTCGTTAATAAATTCACTTCTGTCCTTGTGCTTCAAAATCAGTGCAACGCAGTAAACAGAAACCAATTCACCGTTTTCAAGATTTGGAACGGCATAGAACTGAACCCTCGAATAATATTTTTTGCCGGTTTTCATAACACATTCAAGGGAAATACGCTTTTTCCCTCTTTTTGCCTCGTTATAAATATTATTCATAGAAAATGTATCTATAAATTTTTTCTTGCAGTCATCGGAACACAACGCCGACAAAACGGTCACAGCCTCGTAGTAGTTTTTCGGCATATAACCCAAAGCCTTGGTGATAGAACCCTTACATTCAATCATATTGTCCTGACGGATATCAAATTCAAGGACAAAATCGGCAATGCTGTAAAGAATTTTTGAACAGTATTTGCGTTCTTCCGTTATATTCTTTTTTTGGCGTTCAATAACGGAAATCAAATCCTTTTTATCCATTTTGTTATAGATATTTTTCAGGCGGGTATTTTCATTTGTTCTTATGTACTTTTGGCTTGTATCATGCACGGCGTCCGAAGATTCATATTGTACAGCAAGGTCTTTGAACTGTTGTAATGCAGTGTCAAAGCAGTCCATCATTTCATCGGAAAAAACGCCGCAGGCTCCCGTTTTTATCATTTCAGCAGCCTGTTCGTGCGTAAACGCAGGCTTGTACGGACGTTCATTTGTAAGAGCGTCATAGCAGTCGGCAACCGATACAATCTGGGCACAGATTGGAATTTCATCACCGACAAGTCCGTCGGGATAGCCTTTTCCGTCGTATTTTTCGTGATGGTAACGACATATCTGGTAACAGTATATATAACATTCGTCGTGCTTGACTGAATCCAGCTCATCAAGGATTTTACAGCCCTGCAGGGTGTGCTGTTTCATAATATTGAATTCTTCGCTTGTAAGTCTGCGTGGATTGAGGAGAATTGCGTCGGGAATAGCAATTTTTCCTATATCGTGCAGTGCCGACGCTGATGTTATCAGATTTATTTTTTCCTCGGTAATGTTATACTTTGGATATTTTTCCGCAAGAATTCTCAGGAGAATTTCTGTGTATTTTCTTATACGCATCAGATGATTTCCTGACTCAACATCTCTGTAATTGACAATATCGCCGAGAATTTCAAGCATATCGTCCGTATTCATTTTTCTGTCCTGTATTTTCAGCAGATTATCCTGAGAGATTATTTTTTTCGTTTGGTTTTGAACTGTTGTTTCAAGCTCTTTTTTGTTTGAAAAAAGCTTTGTGAGATTTGAAATACGCTTTTTTATTACATAAGGGTTAATCGGTGAATTTGCAACGTCGCTGTAAGGGAAATTTTTAACAGTTGTCCTGCCTTTCAAAAAATCCTTATCTATAATCATAATAACGGGAATATACTGAAATATCTTCAAATCATCAAGTGATTTAAGCATATCATCAGAAAAATTAGCGGCGATACTCTCGTCAATTATGATTACAGCAATTTCATCTTTATACTTATTTATCAGCTGAAAAGCCGTTTCACTGCTGTCGGTTTCAATAACCTCATACTGCAAGTCAAAAATTTCGTGCAGTATAAGATTATTTATATTTGTATTATCAACAACAAGCATTTTATTCATCATATACACTTCCTTTTGTACAACAAAGAAATCTTAAAATTCCCATTCCTTAGTATATTATACACAATATTTACCTGTTTGTACATAAGTTTTTGATATTTTTTTGTAATCCGATGAAAAAATTAAAGCCAAGATTTTAGTTATTCTGTAAATTGTAATATGAAATAAGCAAATCAACCATTCTTCCGTAGCTTTTTATGCCGTCCTGTTGTGAATTTGATTTAAGATAACTGTCGTTGATATTTGACGCAACCTGTGCAACAGGTGTTTCAAACTGCCGCCAGTATTCAGAATTATTTTTTAAATCTCTCAAAACTCCGTTGCTGAGATATTCCGACAGAGAATAATATTTATCGGGATTTTCAGAATAAAGTGCGTTTGAGGCGTATATATATCCAAGCATATAGCCCGAATACTGAAAATCAGCCGAATCGGATTTTGTACACGCAAGAAACGACACAAAGTTCGCCTCGTCCTCACGCATAAAGCCCCTCAGATGTGTAAGCTCGTGACACATAGTTGACGGAACGGAATAATCGGGAATGTCTGTATTTACATTTGCCTCAAAGGTAAACGGAAAAAACACTCCTGTAATGTTTGTATAGGACATACAGCGTGAAAGCATTACGCTTTTCGGTACACTGTAACCTGATGTAATATACGGGTAGCTTTTTGAAAGATTATTCATTGAGTTCCGTGCCGCTTCGGCTGTTGACATTTCAGCTTGATTAAGGCACATAATACCGCTGTTTTCCTGTACTTTTTCACGGGCTTTTGTTGCATTTTGTGCCAGAATAACGCACAAATCATACAGTGCCTCATTTGATGATTTCTCAACCTCAATCCCGCTAAGTTCAGCAAAGGTCATACGGTAATAATTTATTCCGCAGTTTGTCGTAAACAGAAACGCCGCCGTACAGACAATACATATAATATTAAGCACAAAATTACCGATTACTTTCAGCCTATGCCCTTTTTTCTTTACAAGCATTACAATCAGATATACTATGTATGAAACGGCGGCAAGCAGAATTAAAATTACCGTTATTTCCGCAAGTGAAAAAGGCAGTATACCCGAAATATTGTTAAAAAAAAGTGAAATATATTTATATATATTTTCAGCGTAAAATTCCGCAAATGACGGACTGCTTTTTGCAATTTCCGTAAGTATAAGCGACAGTGGCAGTAATATTAAAAACCACAATCTTTTCAGGTGCAATACTGATTTGAGCCTTTGTATTATTTTTTGTTTGTTCATTACATCTCGTTAAGCTCTGTTAAAAGGTCTTTGAGGTTATTTACGATTTTATGCATTGCGTTAAGCGTTTTTTCTTTATCTGAAAAATCAGAGAGAAGCTCCGTTATATTTTCCGCAAAATCCTTTGGAAGTATCTTGCAGTTTTTTACGGCATAAGCAAGAATACGCTTTTCGCCGAGGTGAGGAAGTCTGTTCAAAGCAAAAATCATATCGCTGTATGACGCAAGAAATTCTGCTGTGCGGTGATTTACGCTTATGATGTCATTTCGTGCATAAGCCTTTTCAATCTGTGCGTCAAACGCCGGAAGTTTTTCAAAGATAAGTGCCTTACTGCGTGTAATTATATTTTTCCTGAGAATTTCCGGATAAGGCACATTTGCTTTTTCCTGCAATGATTTGTATTTTCCGTCTCTGTCGTACATTATTTTCGTGTGAAGCAGGTTGAACCAAAAGCAGGTTGTATAATTATTAAACGCAAAGCCCTTGTTAAGCTGTAAGTCCATAAGATGTTCAACCATATCAAACTGACGGTAAATAATATCGGCGTGTGTTCCGTCTTTGAGTACAACATTATCCTCGTGTTCCCAGTATTCGTTGCCGATTTCGGCGTATGAACACAAAGGCTCGATTATTTTTCCACGCTCGGTATCGGTGTTTTGGTCGGGCTTGACATCGCTGTAAACATAAATATCATAGTCCGATAAATTATCATTTACACCGTAAGCTCTTGAACCGCCGATTACAACCGCACCGGTCGTGTTTAAAGATGCAAGTGCCGAAATAAGTCTGTCTATATCTGCCATTTTTGTGTACCTCTTTTCGTTTAATGAATTTGCCGCATTACATACATCGCTGCTGCGGCTTTATTAAAATAATAATATCATACTGTGTGTTCCGTTTCAACGGCTTAAATTCAAAATTTAAAGTAAAATTTAACAGCCAGAAATCTCCGATTGCAAAACAAGCATATTTTTAATATTATATAGTAAGTTACTATATTTACGCTGTTCGGGAGGGAACCTTATGAACATCGAACAGATTGACACTTCAAGAATTATTATTTCGCTTGCCGATAAAGATATGGAGAAATTTTCCGTCACTTTTGAAACACTCAGTCTTGACGGGCTTCATTCCCGTGAGGTTCTTAAAGAACTGCTTTATTATGCGTCAGTAAAAACAGGTATCAGCTTTAAAAATAAAAAAATTCTTATCGAGGCAATGCAGTATGAACACGGCTGTATTCTTCTGATTACCATAAGCGATAAGAATAAAAAGCGTAAAATTTACCGTATAAAAAGCTATACCGATTCATATATTTTCACCTTCGGTTCGGCTGAGGATTTTCTTTCCTGTATTCAAGCCGTATATAACATAAAGGACAATAAATTTTACAGTTCGGCTTTTACTGACAGCGGTCTTTACTATCTTGTAATTCAGTCCCCCTCTGCCCTTAAATCAAAGTATCTCAAAACCATATCGGAATTTTCAACTCAAATCAACCGTGGTGACATTTGTCTTGCTGTACTGCGTGAACACGCAACTCTCCTATGCGACAAAAACGCCACTGAAACAATAGGAAAATTCATAATTCACAATTGCGTTTAAAGTTATCGGTAACGGTAAGTCATTTTCCGCCAAATCAGTATATTGTAATTATTATACGCTCGTGGCTTAATCGTCACGGGCATAATTTTTACAACAAAGCCGCCTTTATCAACAGAATAATTCAACGCATAAACTTGCTGCTATAAATAATTACGCATTACGCTTTACGAATTACGAATTGTAAAAAAACTGCCCGTGACAAAAATATCACGGGCAGAGTGCCTCCACTGTCAATTTGCGTTCAAAATCATTGTTACCATTAAGTCATTGTCCGCAGTATTGGTATATTGTTATAACCCAACACAACAACTGAATTTTACAAAAAGTTAATTTCAACGCATATACTGACGGTCTAAACACTAATTATGAATTATGCATTATGAATTATGAATTATTTTTCAGTGCTTTTATGGCGGCGGCGGTGTCGTCGGCTTTGAATACTCCTGTGCCTGAAACGCTTATGTCAACGCCTGCTTTTACGGCGGCAGAGATAGTTTTTTCGGAAATTCCTCCGTCAACCTCAACAAGAACATCAAGTCCTCTTTTTTTGCACTCGGCTTTTATGGCGGTGACCTTCGGCATCATATCCTCCATAAATTCCTGTCCGCCAAAGCCGGGTTCAACAGTCATTACAAGTACCATATACAGTTCATTAAGATAAGGATAAACTACCTCAGCAGGTGTTTCGGGCTTGATTACAAGACCGGCTTTAAGTCCTCTGTCGTGGATTTTCTGAATTGTCATATTCGGCTCGGACATTGACTCAATGTGGAATGTGATAATGTCTGCACCGGCGTCGGCAAAGGCGTCAATGTAGTCCAGCGGATAATCTATCATAAGGTGTACGTCAAACGGCAGCTTTGTATATGGGCGTACAGCCTTGATTATTGCAGGACCTATTGTAAGATTCGGAACAAAGTGTCCGTCCATTACATCAAGGTGAACCATATCTGCTCCGGCCTTGTCGATTTTTTCGATTTCCTCCCCCATTTTTGAAAAGTCACATGCAAGAAGTGAAGGTGCAATTTTCATTATTGATTTTCCTTTCCTGTTATTTTTTGATAAGCGGAATGATAATTGTCGCCGCTGCCCAGAAACCTATATACAAAAGCATTTCAAGACAGCCGAGCTTTTCAAAGCCTGAAATAAACGAAATCAGGGTCACGATGAGCAAGCCTAAAATCACCGCAATATACTGAATTATAATTGACAGTGTGATGTTCGACTTTATTCTTATACAGCCCGAAACGGCTCTTGCAAACGACGCAATTTTTCCCCGTGTTACAAGATATGCTCTTGATTTTTCGTCAACGGACGATGTAACATTGTGGCATATATTGCCAAGACTTGTCGGGAGTATCTTTACACATCGGAAGAACAGACAGAACTTTTCTGCGATATTTTCCTGAGTGATGTTCGGGTCAACAGTTCTTACGGCAAAGCTGACGCCGTTGTCTTCAAGATTTCTCAGCTCGTGCATTATCTCTCTGTCGGCGGTGTAGGACAGAATAAACATTGCAATAAGCTCGCCGCTCATCGAAATGTACATTACCTGATTACCCATATTAAGATATTTGTCCTCGACTGATTTTTCGGGCGGTGTGATGTTGTGTGTTTCAAGCAAACGGCGGTTGCCGATAAGGACACGCTGACCGTTAATCCAGCCGACCAGACCCATACCGTCCTCATAGATTACGCTCTCAACCTTGGGGAGAATATCCTTTCTGTCCTGAATTATATTTTCAAAAATATAACTCATTGTACCGTTTACCGCAAACATAATTGCCGCACCGGCGGTTATTGCGTCGTTGATTTTGCTTTCTTTAAAGGCTTTTATGCCGCTGAGAGTTACTGTTCCCGGCGGATAAAGCTGTGATGAATCAACCATTATGACATTCGTGTCACAGAACTGCTTTACGGTTTCATAGCTTGTTACCATTGCACCGCCCTTGATTGAATTGTGACAGAGTCTTTTGAGCGGAATATTTACCGCAAGAAGTGAACATACAGGAACCGTTATGCAGGCTGAAAGTGCAAACGATGAAACCGCTCCTGCAAAATCACGGGTAAGCACACCGTACAAAATTCCGCAAACCAGCGACATCAGTGCCGCATAAGGTGCAATTTTTGCGGCGGCGTCTTCACTCGGGTCGGGTGCGTATGAAAGCTGTAAGAAATTGCTCATAAACTTTGATTTTTTTGTATAAGCGATTATCGGTTTTTTTGACGGAAGTCCCGAGGAAATTTTTTCCGCATTTCTTATATCTGTATAAATCTTTCCTGCGTATTTCGGACGGGGTTTTGAAAGAAAACGGAAATTGTTGTAGGTTCTGAGTATTATAAACAGCTTGCCCAGACTGTTCAGGAACAATGCAAGAATTACAAGAGATGAATATATGTACAGTGTTCCGCTGACAAAAATATCAGGCGAAAACAGTGCAACAATCGACTGTATTGCAGACGCAAAAGACGCTACCGCTATTGCCGTATCGGAATTGCCCTTGAAGTGCCTCAGCGGCATTATGCCGTTCACAATAGGTACACGGCTGACAACAACCGACACGCTGAACAACAGGAAATTGATTATTGCATAGACAAGCCAGCCGTTGCGGATTGCCTGATTGAAAAGTGACGGCACACACTGTGCAACAATCGCAATGATAACGGATATAAGCGTTGTCACAAAAAGAATAGCCGTTCTTGTAAAGACGTGACGGAAGTTTTCGGCAATCTCGGTTTTGATTGTTTCGCTGTCCTTTTCGTTTGTATAATCGTCAAGCTGCGGCTTTTTTACAGGGATTTTTTCAACATCTTCGGGGTCGTATTCTTCCTCGCCGCTGAAAATATTTCTGAAATTATAATTTTTCTTTGGCTTTTTGGTCTTTTTAGCTGCGGATTTTTTGACCGTGTTTTGTTCGGCTTGTTTTTTACCGTCATCAACAGGCGGTTTATTCATATCCTTTGAAACAGGCTTTTTAACCTCGGATATCTGCGGTGTTGATTTTATATTTTGTGCCGTGCTTTGTGACGGCTTATTGTCAGGCTGAACAGGCTTTACAACCTTTTGCACATTCGGCGGATAAGCCGCAGTGACGTGCTTTTCGGGAACTGTTTTTTTGTTATTACCGTTCAGCTTAACCTCAGAAATTTTTGCGTCTGATGTTTTTTGGGATACTTCGGATTTACTTTGCTGAGTTTTTTTTGCTATTACTTCTTCAACAATCGGAGAAGCTGCATTTTTCGGCTTTTTTGACACGCTGTCATCAAGCGGAGTGCTGTTGTATTTTCTTACGTCTTCATACTCGCTTTTGAGAGTTTTCGTGAACTTTCCTGCCATAACAACAAAAGGTTCGGTCTTGCTGTAATGGTAGATTAAAATATCCGTACTGCCCTCTGAAAAGTCCTTGCCCTTTGTTTCGGGTGCTTTAACTGTTGGTTTTGGTTCGGGAACATCTTTTTTCGGTGTCCACGGGAGGATTTTTATACCGTCGTCGCCGTCAATTTTTGATGTATTATTTTTCTGTGATACCTGTTCGGGTGTCTTTTGAATATCTTTTTTATTCGTATCGGAAACATCTGTTTTTGGCGATTTCTGAGCGGTTACGGCATTTTGTTTTTGAATAACATCATTTTTCGACTTTTCATTGGTGATTTTTACG
>JBJEOP010000093.1:0-1860 GCA_051880775.1 Acutalibacteraceae bacterium | reverse complement strand
GGAGGGGCTGACCTTTATTCTTGAAGGGTCGAAGTCAAGCGAGCTCGGCATATTGATGATGTTGGGGATAATGTCAACGGTTTTAAGCTTTAATACAGGAACGGTTGCGTCAACCGAGGTTATGTCGGTGGTTATATACTCGCTTGTAACCGGATTGCCGCCTGCGTCATAAAATACAAGCGGTGCATTTACCGTGGTTGTTTTCGAGAGAGTGGTATCAAATTTATACTCTGCGTCAGCCTCTGCAATGATGTTTACTACCGACTCTGCACCCGTGATTTTAACCGTCTGCTGTGAGAGTATAGTTGTTGAGGCGTAAAACGACGGGTCAACGGAGCTTACGTCGATTTTGTCGGTTATAGTGATTTCACGCTCGGCGTATCTGTCAACATAGACGCTGATTTTTGACGGTGATACGGTCGATTCAAAGTTATAATCGGTCTTTACGCCGCTTTTTTTGGGAACGAGGTTAAGTGTATATACACCCGGCTCGGTAATTTTGCCTGTATCCGAGGGAGCAATATATATATCGCTGTTTGTCACGCTTGCAACGACTATTGCGTTGCCCGAGATTTTGACTTCGGCTTTAAGCTCCTCGGTATTAAAGAATTTGAGGTCGTTGCCAAGCTCGGGGAGAGTGACGGGAATATCCGTTATTGTAAAAATCGTCGATTCCTGTGATGTTGTCGATACGACTACCCACATTACGAATGCAACAAAAACAGAAAAAATCATAACAAACTTATCGTTATAAAACAGCTTGCCGATACTGAGCTTACTTCTTGTCTTTTTCATTCTTCTTTCCTTTCCTCAGGCTCGCAATGCTCGTGATAATCGGAATACGGTCTGATTTTTCTGATGTCTTGGGAATAAGCTGTTCTTCGAGTGCGACATTCAGGGTTTCACGGGTGTAGTTGCGTGTAATTACGCCGTTTAAAGCCATTGAGATTGTACCTGTTTCCTCCGACACAACAACGATAACTGCGTCGCTGTTTTCGCTTATTCCGAGGGCGGCTCTGTGCCTTGTGCCGAGGTCAACGCTTACCGTACTGTTGTTTTTGGTAAGCGGCAGGATACAGCCCGCCGCATAAATCTTGCCGTCACGCATTACCACTGCACCGTCGTGGAGCGGTGCCTTGTTAAAGAATATGTTGCCTATCATCGGCACTGACGGTTCGGCGTCTATGATTGTACCCGTATCAATTATATCACCGAGTCTGGTCTGACGCTCAAACACAATCAAAGCACCTGTCTTTGATTTCTGAAATTCAGCCGCCGCCTCTACAACGCATTTAATTCCACGCTTGGTCTGCTTGATTTTTTCTTCTTCTATGCCGTTTGACTGCGAAAAGTTATTCCAGTACTTGCCGATTTTACTTCTGCCAATCTGCTCCAAAGCCCGTCTTAGCTCCGGCTGAAACACAATGAGTATCGCAAGAACCGAAAACTGAAAAAACGACGTAAACAGCGAATACAGCATTTTAAGATTGAATATACTTGACGCCGCAAACGCTATCAAAAGCACGAGAATACCCTTTACAAGCTGTTCTGCACGGGTTTCTCTCACGATTTTTATAAGATTATATATAATAAACGACACCACGACTATATCCAGCACGTCTGTAACCTTAAAGGTTATCATCAGTGCCACAAACCAGTCATAAACTGTCACGATTGCGTCCCACACTTTTATCACCCTTTTTTTAATGCGTAATGCGTAATGCGTAATGCGTAATTGCGTTCATAGTTTATTATTAACATTAAGTCCTTTTCCGCAAAATCAATATATTATAATTTTTGCACAACAAAGTTATCTTTATCAATAACTCAATGCAACGAACAAAGCGGCTGTTCGCACAA
>JBJEOP010000092.1:0-1863 GCA_051880775.1 Acutalibacteraceae bacterium | reverse complement strand
TTTTTGAATTTTATAATTTTTTGAGTAATGAATGTCGGGACTTTGCCCCAAACCCCACAAAGGCTGCTCGCCCTTGACACCGGCAGGGGTATGATACCCCTGCACCCGCAATTTCTGTTCTGAAAAAAAGAAACGTATTACAAACTGATTATCGGATAAAAACAAATGACGAAACACTGTTAAGAGTTTCGTCATTTTAAAGATATTTTATGATTAAAATTTAAAAACAAAACTCCCTACACTGCAAATCAGCCAGGTTCAACGGGTAAGAGGCTCTACCTCACTCTCAGAACAATTCGATTGACTCCCCGGTTCCGTAATTCGTTCAATATTAAGTTTGTCCGAAAATAATTATATGACTGTTTTGAACTTTTGTCAACACAATCGGAAATTTATAAAAAATTTATATTAAAGTTCTGCCGTCGCAGTATTTGCATATCAGCATATCCCCGCCGACCTCACGGAAAACAGGCGGAAGATATTTTTCGGTTAATGTTATACAGTTAGGGTTTTTGCAGCTTACATTATGCGTCGGCATAATGCGTGGAGCGGCTTTCTTGTCGGGGTGATTGAGCATTGTCATTATCAGTGCCATTCGTGCGTACATTCCGTAAATGGTCTGATCAAAATATTTTGCCCTTTCGTCATAGTCAACATCTGTTGTAATTTCGTCAACACGGGGAAGCGGATGAAGAATTTTTAAATCCCGTTTTGCGTTGAGGAGTTTTTCTTTATCGAGAACGAATATTCCCTTTTGTTTTTCGTAGTCCTCTTTGCTCTTGAAACGCTCCTGCTGTATTCTTGTCATATAGAGGACATCAAGCATAGGAATGGCTTCCTTAAGGCTGTTGACTTCGGTGTATTCGCAGTCTGAGGCATTCATTACGTCCTTGATGTACTGAGGTACAGAAAGCTCTTGTGTTGAAATAAGGACAAAACGGTTATTTTTGAAGTGTGACATAGTTTTTATAAGAGAATGTACGGTTCTGCCGTTTTTGAGGTCACCGCAAAGACCTATGCACATATTGTCAAGTCTGCCCTTTTCGTTATAAAGCGTTACAACATCGGTAAGGGTCTGAGTCGGGTGAAGATGTCCGCCGTCGCCTGCGTTGATTACGGGAGCTGGCGAATACATTGACGCCGCCTTTGCCGTACCTTCAAGAGGGTGTCTTATGGCGATAATATCGGCATAGCCGCCGACTACGGTTATTGTATCTTTCAGACTTTCGCCCTTTGAAACAGACGAGTTCTGCGGATTGTCAAAGCCGATAAAACTGCCGCCAAGACGGAGCATTGCAGTCTGGAACGACATCTGAGTTCTGGTTGAGGGTTCATAAAACAGAGTGGCAAGAATTTTTCCGTGACAAACCTCCGAATAGTCTGACGGTTTTTCTTTAATTCTGTTTGCAAGCTTAATGATTTCCATAAGCTCATCGAGTGACAAATCTTCAAGGTCTATAACATGCTTTGTTTTCATAAAAATATATCACACCGTTCCTGTTTTATTTTATTATCTTTTAAATTTTAGCACTTAAATCTGCAAAAGGCAACAAACAATTCAAAATCATAATATTTTTTGCATAGTTAAAGCCTGTCGGAGTACGGCAGGCTTTAAAGAATTATTTGTTATTGAATATTGACATAATATCCATAAATGAATCGTCGGAATCTCCGCTCTTCTGTGCCGGCTGCTGAGCTTTCGGAGCCGGTGAGGGACTCGGACGGGTATTTGCGTTGGGATATGATGTAGTTGCATTCGGATATACCGGTGCTTGCGGCTGAGTATTAGCCTGATAAGGATTGTATATCGGCTGCTGTGGCTTCTGAGCCTTTTCCTGTGGTCTTGTAACGGCACCGAATCTT
>JBJEOP010000091.1:0-43087 GCA_051880775.1 Acutalibacteraceae bacterium | reverse complement strand
CCTTGTGGGGTTTGGGGTAAAGCCCCAATATCCATTACTCAAAAAAGAAATAGTATTATTCGGTCAGTGTTGCAAGTGCTGTGTCAATTTCGGCGATAAGCTCGTCGAACATTTCAGGCTTGCTGTTGGGAATATCGTATTTCATCTTGGCGAGCTTTTCAAAGAGTCCGAGTTCCATAATTCTTGAAATCGGAATAGCCGCTGCGATAATATGTTTTGCCTTTGAATAAAGATGAAGAATTGCTTTCATCATCAGCTTTTGCTTTTCAAGCGGAACGAAGGTATCTTCTGAGTGGAAAGCGTTCTGCTGTAAGAAGCCTACTCTTATAGCCTTTGCAGTTTCGATAACTAACTTCTGGTCATCGGGGAGAACATCAGAACCGATAAGCTTGACTATCTCCATAAGCGAGCTTTCCTCGTGGAGAATAGCGTTGATTTTGTTGCGGTATTTGATGAAGTCCTCACCGAGATTTTCCTTGTACCACGGGTCAAGGTCTGTGAAATATTCGCTGTAACTGTTCATCCAGTTTATTGCCGGATAATGTCTTGCATAAGCAAGAGCTTTATCGAGTGCCCAGAAACATCTTGTAAAACGCTTGGTATTCTGTGTTACAGGCTCAGAGAAGTCCGAACCCTGAGGAGAAACAGCACCGATGATTGTTACCGAACCCTCGCTGTCGGAGAGTGTTGAAACCCTGCCTGCACGCTCATAGAACTCGGAGAGTCTTGACGGCAGATAAGCAGGGAAACCTTCCTCGGCAGGCATTTCTTCAAGACGACCCGAAATTTCACGCAGAGCCTCAGCCCATCTTGATGTTGAGTCAGCCATAATCGCAACGTGATAACCCATATCACGATAGTATTCGGCAAGAGTAAGTCCGGTGTAGATTGAAGCCTCACGAGCCGCAACAGGCATATTTGAGGTGTTTGCGATAAGTACGGTACGGTCTGTCATAGGACGGCCTGATTTCGGGTCGATAAGCTCCGAGAACTCATCGAGAACCTGACTCATTTCGTTTCCACGCTCACCGCAGCCGACATAGACGATTATATCTGCGTCACACCATTTTGCAAGCTGGTGCTGTGTCATTGTTTTACCTGTACCGAATCCGCCCGGAATGGCTGCCGTGCCGCCTTTTGAAACAGGGAAGAGGGTGTCAATAACTCTCTGACCTGTAATCAGCGGAATATCGGCAGGCAGACGCTGTGCAACGGGACGTGCGGTCTTTATAGGCCATTCCTGACAGAGCGTCAGATCGTGTTCAACGCCCTTGTCGTCTTTGATTTTTACGATTGTATCTTTAAGACGGTATTTGCCGTTAGGCTCAACCTTAGTAACCGTACCGCTGAGTGTCGGCGGTACCATAAATCTGTGTTCGATTATTGCGGTTTCGGGACATACGGCATAAATCTGACCGCCCGAAAGCTTGTCGCCGACCTTTACCTTTATTTTTACGTTCCAGTATTTATCAAGGTCGAGTGACGGAACGGAAGAACCTCTTGAAATAAACGAACCGCTTTCTTTTTCGACTGCTTTAAGCGGACGTTCAATTCCGTCAAAAATATTGTCAATAATTCCCGGGCCGAGAAGAACATTCATCGGTGCACCTGTTTTATAGACAGGGTCGCCCGGTTTCAGACCTGTTGTTTCTTCGTAAACCTGAATTGTGGTGGATTTGTCGGTAATACCGATAACCTCACCTACAAGACGGGAGTCGCCGACATAAACCTTTTCCATCATCGAAAAGGTTCTTGTGTTTCTGACGGTAACAACAGGACCGTTTATACCATAAATAACATCATTTGTTGTCATTAAAACTCATCCCATCTTTTGAATTATTCGGTAACGCACAGACCTGAATTTTCATAGAACCATTCGTGCTGTTCCGAAAGCTTAGTGTCGAGTGTTTCATCAGCTAAGAGTCCCATTTTATGACTCATTCCCATAACTCCGCCGATTTCAATTTCATTTGAGGCTTTGACCTCGCAGCTTCGTCCGAAAGCCGCTTTAAGCTCTTTTTCAAACTTCATATCGTCCTCTTTTACAAGAAGGACTACATCGTCGGCGTTAAGTCTTGATGAAATTTCCTTTGTGCTTTTTTTGAGCATCTCGGAATACTTTGCTGTTTTTGTGTAGTCAAGGAGCTTTTTCTTTGCCTTTTCAAAGACCTTCTCGGAAATTTCCTTACGCTTTATGAAAATTTCCCTGCGGCTTGCACTTTCGGCTTTTGAAAGCTCGCTTGCAATTTTTGTATTTATGTCCGACATCTTTTTCTGAATGAGGACATAAGCTTCTCTCAGACCTTCTTCTTCGGCTTTGTTGAGTTCCTTTTCCTTGAAGTCCTCAGCCTCGGACTGAATTTTTGTACGCTGTTCTTCGGCATATTTTTCAATAGCCTTCAAAAAATTGTCTGTCTTACTTACAGTATCAGGCATATTGCCACCTCCGCAGGCGTTTAAATTTTGACGCCGATTGCTTCCCTGACATAGCGTGTGATTGAGTCCTTTGCACGACCGCTTCCGTGTCTGTCGGGAATTTCAACGATAAGAGGCTGTTTGCGATTGAGTTTGAGGTCATACACCAGCTCAGGACAAAGCTGAACCAGTCTTTCTGTCATCAGTATAACCGCAACGTCCTCCATATCCATAGCTTTCGTCAGAGCATCTCTGACTTCCTTGTCCTCGTGAACAATGACGCCGTCAATTCCGGCAAGACGCATTCCCATCATTGTATCGACGTTATCGCTTATTAAATAGAATTTCATAAGCCCACCAGCCTTAAATTTTTAAAATAGTTATCAGATCTTGCTGATGATAAGGATAGAAACAAGAAGTCCGTAAAGTGCAACACCTTCGCCGAGTGCAACGAAGATAAGAGCCTTACCGAATGCCTTGGGATCCTCGCTTGTTGCACCGATTGCGGCAGGAGCAGCGTTGCCTACGGCAATACCGCCGCCGATACCAGATATGCCTGTTGCAAGAGCAGCGGCAATCATTGAAAGTCCCATATTCATATCACCTGCTGTTGCAGCGGCAGCACCGTCACCGGCAGCGAAAACAGAAAGTGAAGTGAGCAGGCAGGCAAAGCCAACAACGCAGAAAGACGCAATCTGAGTTACAACGGCTCTTTTTCTTGATCTGCCTTTTACAACAGTCTTATAAGCATAACAAACAGAACCTACGAGAAATACAACCGGAACGATCATTAAAACATACTCTAACATAATAAAATCCTCCAAAATCTTTTTTAATTTTTTCAAAATCCCACAGGGATTATTGATTTTTCTTTCTGGCGGTAACAGGCTTGAACCGGCGACCCTCGCCGACATAGAAACGGCTGAAAATTTCGTAATAGTCGAGTCTGAGAACCTGAATTGCAACCAGAAGTGCCTCCAAAGCCATTACAATTCCGTTGCCGATAATAACTATCATCGTGTATCCCACGGCACCGCCGACCATTTCGGCGAGAGTGAATACAACCAGCATCATACCAGCGTGTACAAGCACATAAGCACCTACACGGAGGAATGACATCGTGTTTGTAACATAGCTTAAACACATTTCAAACAGTTCAAAGAAGCTCTGAACACAATATTCGCCCCATTTTGCAGGCTGCCAGTTCTTTTCGCCCGATACGAGTTTTCCGAGCGGTTCACGCAGGAACATAAGTATCAGCGGCAGAACGATGAGTCCGATAACATAAAAAATGTTCATTAACGGAATACCGAGGAACATCTGACATACAAGTCCCAGAACCAGTGAAACATAGAATACAAATCCAGCAACACCGTTAGCCCCGAAAAATGCATTTTCAAAGTCACGCCGTCTGAGCGACGAATAAATGTTTATCAGCATTACTATTGCGATAGTCACAAAGCCTATTGCGACCGAGCTGTAAATTATCATATTTATGGTGTTCGAGTCCATAACCTCAATCAGCTTTCCGTCAACGCCGAACAACGCTTTGTAAACAGGGTTCAGCACGTTTTCAAAGCCGAACACCGAGCCGTACAGAAATCCGAAACACATACCCGCTATTCCGCAGGGAACAAGTATCCGCCCGATTTCCATTTTCTTTAACTTCCACATCAATGCACCGACTATTGCAACAACAAGCCCCTGTCCCATATCGCCGAACATAATTCCGAAAAACAGCGTGTATGTTATTGCAACAAGGGGAGTAGGGTCAACCTCATTGTAACACGGCAGACCGTACATTTTGACGTAATATTCGTACAGTTTGAAGAACGGCGGATTTTTCATAATAATAGGCGGCGAATGTCTGAGTTCGTCCTTACCGTCGCTGAGGGAATACTCAACGCTTCGTATTCCGTCAAGCTGTCTTGTGAAAAACTCCTCGTTTTCGGCGGGAATCCAACCGACAAGAATAAAGCTTTTATGATATTTGTAAACATAACGCTTTATTTCGTGGTATGAATCCAGTTCTTCCAGCTTGCTGTAATACATCATACATTTGTCTTTTTCGGCATTCCAGAAAATCTCAATCAGACGGTTTGTTTTGTCGAGAGCCTGTTTAAGCTGTACAAGCTGAGTTTCAAGCTGCTTTTTGTAGTTTTCGGGAGTTCCTGCAATATGCGGAACATCGAGCTTTTCAAAATACAGTGATGAAAAAATCCTGTCCGTGTGCTCTTTCTGCTCAGGCGGCGAAAAATACGCTCCCCAGTAATGAGTTTCGTCATTTGTAATCGGAAAGAAGATAACATACGGGTCATCAGAATAGTTTGTCAGCTTTTCGTAGCTTTCCTTTGGAATACGGCCAAAAGTAGGATTTATAAATTTGCAGTCAAACAATTCGGTAAAATTGATGTTCTGACCTACAAAATGCTCAACCTCTTCAATGGTTCGTTTGCAGTTGTCGATGTTCTGCTGATCAATAAGTTTTTGGTTAATCAGGCTTTCGACTTTTGATGTAAAGAACTTGACATATTTCAGAACGCCGCTTGAACTTACGGTAAAGTTTTTCAGCTTTACATATTCAAGTTTTATTCCTGCAAGCTCCGCTGTTGCTTTAAGATTTTGCAGCGGTGCTGAATAAGGGTTTTTATCGGCAAGCGGTACGAATTTCTGAGTGTTTGTGTAAAATGACATTGCGTCGTCGGGATGAAACACCTGAGAATCGCCGCAGAATTTTATGACCTTCTCAAGCTCAGACATCATACCGATAATGCTTATGGCTTTTACGGGTTTAACCGACATGGAATCACCTCCTTTTTATCTGACAAGAAGTTTTGTCTTTTCGCTTGCGGAAATACAGTAACGTGTAGCTTCAATTATATTGATGATGTTTGTCAGCTCTAATTCTTTCAGGTAAATATATGAAATCATAACGATTGTGGGATTTGCCGAAAGTCTAAGATGATGCTTGCAGTACATACCGACCATAGCGTTTTTAATCTGCGTCAGGTCGTTGTATTGCAGCTTTGACATCAGCTTGCCGACATAGGTGGAGCGTGAACGCTCAAAAACATCCTGAACGGTTTCAGCCGCACAAAGCTCATCAATAATTTTTTCGCTCAGCCTCCCGTAGGGGATAAGCTTGCCTTTAATCTGTACGGCACTGAAATTATAGTATTTTTTAAGCCTTAAAATTCTTGAAATATTTTCAAAATCAAGAATTGCCAAGAAAATATCCTTAATCTCGTTACGGTCTGTTTTACTCCCTGATTTTGAAACTGCGTCAAGAAGTCTGCCGTACTGTTCGTTTGTAAGCTGTACTTCAAGGTTGGCAATATTTATTTTTTCTTCGTCTTTGGGTTTGAATTTTTGCAGAGTTGAAAAATATTTTGTACCTTTCAGAACTTCAAGAACATCATCGTATGTTTTCACTGACGCAAGACCTCTGAGGTTAATTTCGGTGAATTTGTCAAGCGACAGCGGCACGGTATATACATATTCCTGAGGTCTGCCTGTATTCATCAGCGTCAGACAACGCATTATCTGTTCAACTTCCATCTTTGAGATTATAAAATCCGAAAAACTCGATGAAATATTTACATTCTGTGAGTACCGTGAAAGTGCGGTAACATCGTAATATATGTTTTGTCTGAGCAGCGGCTCCAACTGACCTCTGTGAACATCGTTTTCGTTAAGTCCCGTAAGAACCGAGGCGTAATTGGTGCGTGTTTTAAGATACGCAGCAACTTCCGAAACGGTATGACATTCCATCAGCTCGTCATAATCCTTGTCGGTAAGGCATTTGCCGTACATAGCACGTGCCTTTGCAAGTATTGCGGTTGACGTCTTTGAAGACGACATAATAGCACCATTCCTTTCCGGAGATAATCAGTTTTACCTTAAAGGCTCTGATATTATTCCCCGACAACCCGACTGACTATTTCGTCAACCCAGCTGTCGCTTTTTTCGGAATAGGTTTTTTCAAGATTGTCGATGATTGCAGCATTTTTTGACTGAATAACCTTCAAGGCTTCATCAGCCCTTTTCTGTGCAGTCTGCTGATTGATTTTTACACGCTCGACGGCTCTTTCGAGATAATCGTTTTTGATTTTCTCTTTTGTCTGAATAATCTGATGCTCGTAGTCGATTTTACTTTTCTGAGCTTCGGCTGTAATATCACGGGCTTTTTTGTCCATATCGACAATCTTTGAAATCATATCCTCCATAAAAAAGACACCTCCTCTTAAAAAAACATAGGTATAGAGAAGAATCAGAAAGCCCATTCTTCCCTACACCTAATTTCTAACTGTAATTATACTATTCGGTTTTTGATTTTACAATCGACAATTAGGCAATATATTCAAATTCATAAACATAAAATTTGTTTATAATGACAATAAATATATCAAAACGCATATTACAGTACATTAGTTTGTATAAATATTAAAATAAACTCATTTCAACGCAAAAACTAACGGTCATAATAATTATGAATTATGAATTATGAATTAGTTTTTAAGGCTCTGCATAGGAGCAGGGATTCTTCCGCCTCTTGAAATGAACTTTGCAGGGGAAACGGGGTTTACGTCCATAATAGGACCGCCGCCGAGAAGTCCGCCGAAGTTAAGCTCTTCGCCTGCCTTTTTGCCTATTGCGGGGATAACACGAACAGCCGTTGTCTTTGAGTTTACCATACCGATAGCTGCTTCGTCAGCGATAATTCCCGAAATGATGTCGGCAGATGTGTCGCCCGGAATTGCAATCATATCAAGACCAACCGAGCATACAGCCGTCATTGCTTCAAGCTTGTTGAGAGTAAGAGCCTTGCTTCTTGCAGCGTCAATCATACCTGCGTCCTCGGTAACGGGGATAAATGCACCCGAAAGTCCTCCGACGTGTGACGACGCCATAACGCCGCCTTTTTTAACTGCGTCGTTGAGGAGTGCAAGGCACGCTGTTGTGCCGTGAGCACCACACTGTTCAAGTCCCATTTCTTCAAGAATATGTGCAACCGAGTCGCCTATTGCCGGAGTAGGAGCAAGCGAAAGGTCAACAATACCGAAAGGTACGCTGAGTCTTTTTGCGGCTTCTTTTGCAACAAGCTGACCCGTTCTTGTAATCTTGAAGGCTGTTTTCTTTACTATGTCGGCAACCTCCGTGATGTTGCAGTCGCCGGCTTTTGCAAGAGCCGCTCTTACAACACCGGGACCCGAAACGCCTACGTTTATAACGCAGTCAGGCTCGCCTGCACCGTGAAAAGCACCTGCCATAAACGGGTTATCCTCGGGTGCATTACAGAAAACAACCAGCTTTGCCGCACCGATACATTCTCTGTCGGCGGTAAGCTCGGCGGTTCTGCGTACAACCTTACCCATTTTCTTTACTGCGTCCATATTTATTCCGGATTTTGTACTGCCTATGTTTACCGATGAGCATACTCTTTCGGTGACGGAAAGTGCCTCGGGGATGCTTTCAATCAGTGCATAGTCACCCGGTGCAAAGCCCTTGTGAACCAGTGCCGTGTAGCCTCCGACAAAGTTTACACCGACTGTATCGGCGGCTCTGTCGAGAGTCTTTGCGAATTTTACGGGATTCATTGTAGGACAGGCGGCGGCAAGCATTGCGATAGGTGTAACGGAAATTCTTTTGTGTATAATCGGAATACCGTATTCCTTGCTGATGTCCTCGCCGGTCTTAACAAGGTCCTTTGCATAGCGGCAGATTTTGTCATAAACCTTGTCGCAAGCCTTGTCGATATTGTCATCAATACAGTCAAGAAGTGAAATACCCATTGTAATGGTTCTTACATCAAGGTTCTCGTTGTCTATCATATTGATGGTTTCAAGTATATCGTGAGAATTTATCATTATTTATTGACCACCCTTTTCCGAATCGGATTAGATTTAAAAACTGTATGAAAAATCAGATTTTATGCATAGCGTTGAAAATATCCTCGTGCATAACATGAACCTTGACACCCATTTCTTCGCCCTTTGCTGTAAGAGAATCAACAAGGCTGTCGAACGGAACGGTGCATTTTGAAATATCAACAAACATAATCATAGCAAACATTCCCTGAAGTACGGACTGCGTTACCTCAACGATGTTTACTCCTACCTTTGCACATTCCTCGGAAACCTTAGCGAGTATTCCCACATTGTCCTTTCCTATAACTGTGATAACAGCGTTCATAAAATAAAAAACCTCCTAATTGAAATTATTTAAATTATCCTATTTTCTGACATTATTGTCAAGGCTTTTAACTTAAATATCTTTTATGAGTGATGAATATTGGGGCTTTGCTCCAAACCCCACAAGGACTGCTCACCCTTGACCCCGACAGAGGTATGATACCACTGCACCCGCAATCTTTATTACGGGTTTTCAGAACTGCAAGAGAAAAATCATTTGTTGTGTAGCTGATGAATTTATATTTTACTGTCATTTTATGATACTATTTGATAATTTATGGCTTGAAATGTTAGGTTTTTTATAATAGAATTGATGTTTAAAACAGGATAAATATATGTTATAATTTTAATAAAACAGCAGTGAATTTTTTTTCTGTACATATTTAATTCTGAAAAGGACAGTGTTTATGAAATACAGATACATCTCGGACAGTCATACTCACAGTGAAAACTCTTTTGACGCAAACGACAGCGTGCTGATGATGTGCGAAAATGCGTCAAACAAGGGACTGTATTCTCTTGCAGTTACAGACCATTGTGAGTGTCAGGAATATTTTGAAAAGAATTACAGGGAGTCAATTTCAAAATCCGTGCTTGATGTTTCAAAGGCAAGGGCGGTTTATCACGACAGACTTCATATTTTTACGGGGATTGAGCTCGGACAGCCCACTCAGGATATTAAAGCGGCACAGGACGCTCTTTCTCTTGCGGAATACGACTTTGTTCTCGGTTCGCTCCACAATCTCAGAGGGGAAGAGGATTTTTATTTTCTGACATATACCGAGAAAAACGCTCCTGTTCTGCTCGAAAGATATTTTAACGAGCTTTTGGAGCTTGCACAGCAGAATCTTTTTGACTCCCTTGCACATATAACTTATCCTTTGCGATATATTATCGGAAATTCGGGAATAAAAATAAATCTTGACGATTTCAGCGAGATTATCGACGAAATACTCCTCACGGTAATACATAACCGCAAGGCACTTGAAGTAAATACCTCGGGACTGCGTCAGGTTATCGGAAAAACACTGCCCGATGAGGATATTATAAATCGTTACCGTGAACTCGGCGGAAAATATATAACACTTGGCTCTGACGCTCACCGCTGGGGCGACATCGGCTCGGGAATTGAGGAAGGTCTTACACTGCTTTTGCAGTGCGGCTTTACGCATTTTACCGTATTTGAAAAGCATGAGCCCAAAATGCTTCCTATTAAGTAAAAAAATACAAATAATACTATGGACATAACAAAAAAATTGTATTATAATAAATTGCGACAGAATATGAATAAATACCGTATTATTTTGTGTTTTTGAAATGCACGGTATTCACTGTTTATATAATGAAAAATCAGGGGGATAATTAAAATGATTAAGTCAATCTCAGATGCCGTAAAATATATCGGTGCAGACGATAAGGATATTGACCTTTTTGAAAGTCAGTATGTTGTTCCTAACGGAATGTGCTACAATTCCTATGTAATTCTTGACGAGAAAATCGCCGTTCTTGACACAGTCGACAGAAGAAAAACAGACGAATGGTTTGAAAATCTCGAAAAGGTGCTTAACGGAAAAACTCCCGACTATCTTGTTGTAAGTCATCTTGAACCCGACCACGCATACAACATTCAGAAAGCCGCCGAAAAATATCCGACAATGAAGCTTATCGGCAACGACAAAACATTCAGAATGATGCCGCAGTTTTTCACACTTGACCTCACCGACAGAACACTTACCGTAAAAGAGGGCGACAGCGTTGACCTCGGTCAGCATAAGCTGAGCTTCTATATGGCACCTATGGTTCACTGGCCTGAGGTTATGGTTACATACGAAAGCAGCGAGAAAATTCTGTTCTCGGCTGACGGTTTCGGAAAATTCGGCACAATGGACGCTGACGAGGAATGGGCTTGCGAGGCAAGAAGATATTATTTCAACATCTGCGGAAAATACGGTGCTCAGGTACAGGCACTGCTTAAAAAAGCCGCAACACTCGACATAAAAACAATCTGTCCGCTTCACGGACCTATTCTTACAGGCGACCTCAGCGAATATATCGGACTTTATGACACCTGGAGCAAATACGAGCCTGAAACAGACGGTATCTTTATTGCTTATGCGTCAATTCACGGCAACACAAAGGACGCCGCTCTCAAACTTTATGATATATTAAAGTCAAAAACAGATCTCCCTGTTGCAATTACAGACCTCACAAGAGATGATATGGCAGAGGCAATAGAGGACGCATTCCGTTACAGCAGAATGATTATGCTTGCACCGACCTATGACGGCGGAATTTTCCCGTGTGCAAACGATTTTCTGCACCATCTCAAAATCAAGGCATATCAAAGCAGAAAGGTAGCTGTTGTTGAAAACGGCTCATGGGCACCTATGTCAGGCAAAATTATGAAAGAATATTTCGGTGCTATGAAGAATATTGAAATCAGCCCTGTAAGTGTTACAATCCGTTCTGTAATGACTGATGAAAATAAAAAGCAGTTTGAAGAACTTGCTGATTCAATGCTTTGATTTTTTACAAAAATAATTAACGGCAGCTCTCCGCTTTTATAAACGGAGAGCGTGTCAGATTACAGACACCATACGCTACAAATATGCTGTCTGTTTTTTTATTTTTATATTAAAAGGAATTTATAGTTAAAAGGAATAAAAAAGGGTAATGAAAACGTAAAGTCGTAAAAAAAGGAGGAATTATTTTGGATGGCTTTATGAACACACTCGCTTCTATTGTAAAATCGGTTGATGATTTGTTGTGGGGACTGCCGATGATAATTATTCTTTTCGGCACACATCTTTTTATGACCGTGAGGACAGGATTTATTCAGAGAAAAACCCTCAAAGCAATAAAGCTGTCGGTAACAAAGGACAAGGACTCAAAGGGTGACATAAGTCCGTTTGCGTCGCTGTCAACGGCACTTGCCTCAACAATCGGCACAGGAAATATCATCGGCGTAGGTACGGCTATTGCACTCGGCGGTCCGGGTGCTGTGTTCTGGTGCTGGCTGACGGGTGTATTCGGAATTGCAACAAAATATTCCGAGTCGCTTATCGCCGTAAAATACAGAGTACAGACAAAAGACGGAAGAATGCTCGGCGGTGCGATGTATGCACTCGAAAGAGGACTTAAACAAAAATGGCTCGGAATACTGTTTGCGGTGTTTGCACTTTTTGCGTCGTTCGGTATTGGCTGCGGCGTACAGGTAAACGCAATAGCGGAAGTTACAAAGACAAATCTCGGAATTGAACCGTGGATTGTCGGTATTGTTGCCGCAATTATTACCGCCATTGTTATTTTCGGCGGTGTAAAGGCAATTTCAACCGTATGCGAAAGACTTGTGCCTGTTATGGCAATATTCTATGTTATCGGCTGTCTTATCATTCTCACAATAAATTATGATTTTATTATTCCTGCAATCGTTACAATAGTTCAGATGGCATTTACACCGGGTGCAGCGGCAGGCGGACTTGTAGGTTCGGGTATTCTTATGGCGGCACGCTACGGAATTGCAAGAGGACTGTTTTCTAACGAATCAGGTATGGGTTCTGCACCTATCGTTGCGGCAGCGGCACAGACAAGAAACCCTGTAAGACAGGCACTTGTATCATCAACCGGAACATTCTGGGATACTGTTGTTGTATGTCTTTTGACGGGACTTGTGCTTGTAAGCAGCATTATGAAAAACCCGAATATTGATGTATCGAAAATTAACAACGGCGGAGCTTTGACATCGCTTGCATTCGGACAGATACCGTACATAGGACCTGTTATTCTTGTTGTCGGAATGATTACCTTTGCTTATTCGACTATTCTCGGCTGGTCTTATTACGGTGAGAGATGCTGTGAATATCTTTTCGGTAAAAAAGGTCTTATACCGTACAGAATTGTTTTTCTTGCGATACTCGTTGTTGCACCGCTTATTACTCTCAACATTGTGTGGGATATTTCCGATATTCTCAACGCACTTATGGCAATCCCGAACATTGTTGCGGTGCTGTTTTTGTCGAATGAGGTTGCGGCAGATACAAGGCATTATCTCAATAATCTTGACGAAATTGACGATACACCGATACCGGTTGTTGACAGGTAAATTATTCCGAATTATTTTCAAAAAATATAATAAATTTATTGACAATTTTACAATAGTAATGTAATATGATATTGTAATTGCACAATACGGATAAAAACGGGTAATTTCCGTACTGCAATAATAACACAGCCATTTGATTTCAGTTAAAAGAATATTGAAGGGTATTCTTTTGGCTAAAAGCTTTTGGCTGTGATTTTTTTTTAGTTAGGAGTTAGGAATTAGGAGTTAGGAGTTGTTTTTTAAACGGTGAGTTTATGCGTTGTGCGGAGTTTGTTTTGACATTAAGTTGTTGCGTGGAGTGATAACATTAAATAATGCCGCAGAAAAAGACTTAACGGTAAAAATAAGTATGAATGCGATTTGGAAGCGGCAGCTTGCCGCTTCCGCCTTTTTACATATATGACAATAAATTGACAAAAAATTTATACAAAAAAATATAGAAATTTTTTGCGTAAAATGCTATAATTATACAAATGTTAATAATTATTTCGTTATTTGTACAAAAAATATATTGTTTGCACTAAAATTACATTTTGATTATAAGGCAGGTTGATTTTAATGATCAGAAAATATTTATACGGAAACCCTATCGAAACATCAGCCGTAACAGAGGAACCGGAGCTTTCAAAAGACCCGATACCGTATTTTAACGAGCTTACCCTGAACGGCGGCGAAACCGTGTTCACTTATCAGATGAACGAGTCCGATATTGTTTACGGTCTTGGCGAAGCAAACAGGGGACTTAACAAGCGTGGATATATATATGAAAGCTTTTGTACAGATGACCCTAATCATACCGAAGAAAAACGCTCTCTTTACGGAGCTCATAACTTTGTTGTTATAAGCGGAATGATAAGCGTCGGAATATTTATCGACTGTGCCGCAAAGGTGACATTCGATATAGGCTATACCGAGCAGGACACGCTGAAAATAATGCCGTCAGTTCCTGACTTTAAGGTTTATGTCATAGACGGCAAGGACGCCTATGACATAGTAAAGCAGTTCAGAAAAATTATAGGACGCAGCTATATTGCACCACGCTGGGCTTTCGGTTTTCAGCAGAGCCGTTGGAGCTATATGAACGAGGACGAAATAAGAGAGGTTGTACGCAAGTACCGTGAAAACGGAATACCGCTTGACGCTGTTTATCTCGATATTGACTATATGGAGGGCTACAAGGATTTTACGGTAAGCGACGAGCGTTTCCCGAACTTTAAGGATTTTGTTGCGGAAATGCGTTCACAGGGTGTTCGCCTTGTGCCGATAATTGATGCCGGAGTTAAAATTGAGGACGGATATGATGTCTATGAAGAGGGCGTAAAGAATAACTATTTCTGTAAGCGTGAGGACGGCTCCGACTTTGTTGCGGGAGTATGGCCGGGCAGAACACATTTTCCTGATTTTCTGAATAAAGACGCAAGAAAATGGTTCGGCTCCAAGTATAAGGTGCTCCTTGATGACGGCATAGAGGGCTTCTGGAACGATATGAACGAGCCGGCAATGTTCTACACCGATGAGGGCATAAACGAAGTAAAGGACTACATTAAGAATGTTGATCTGAGCAACCCCGATTCCGACAAGATTTTTAAGTTCAAGGATAAAGCAACGGGTCTTGCAAACAGAATGGAGGATTACTGCGGTTTTTACCATAATATTAACGGACAGATGATAAGACACGACAAGGTTCATAACCTTTTCGGCTATAATATGACACGCTCGGCAGGAGAGGCTTTTGAAGAGCTTGAACCTGATAAGCGTATTCTTATGTTTTCACGCTCATCATATATCGGAATGCACCGCTACGGCGGAATATGGACAGGCGATAATCAGTCGTGGTGGTCGCACCTGCTGCTTAATGTAAAGATGATGCCGTCGCTGAATATGTGCGGATTTTTGTACACGGGTGCTGATCTCGGCGGTTTCGGAAGCAACTGTACAAGAGATCTTCTGCTCAGATGGCTTGCTTTCGGCATTTTCACACCGCTTATGCGTAACCATTCCGCACTCGGCACAAGGCAACAGGAATGTTATAATTTCGGCGATACGGAGGATTTCAGGAACATTCTTTCAATCCGTTACAGCCTTATACCTTATCTTTACAGTGAATATATGAAAGCGTGTCTTAATGATGATATGATGATAAAGCCGCTTTCGTTTGAATATCCTGCCGATGATTTTGCAAGAGGCGTTGAGGATCAGCTTATGATAGGCGAAAGCATAATGATTGCACCTGTATATGAACAGAACGCAAAGGGACGCTATGTATATCTGCCTGAGGATATGCTGCTTGTAACCTTTAAATCGTCATCACAGAGGAAATATCAGATACTCAAAAAAGGTCCGCACTTTATCCCTGTTGCACTCAATGAAGTACCTGTATTCATCAGAAAAAATAAGCTTCTCCCGCTTTGCAGGACGACGACCTGTACGGATAATATGGATACATCAAGATTTGAAATTATTGCATATACAAATGATGAGATTGAATATACAATGTACGAGGACGACGGTATTTCAAAAGACTACGACAACCCGAACAATTACTGTCAGTTCAGTATAAAGAAAATTGACGGACAGCTTGGTGCCGTATCTTCAAAGACGATAGTAAAGCTGTCACTTTTTAACTGAAATTCATAAGATAATCTCCTTTTATAAACTCAGTCGGATTTTTTCATAAAATTTTCGGCTGAGTTTTTTAATTTATAAACCATACAGACAATTTTAAAAAAATTTCCCGATTATTATTGACACATCAAAAAATACAAACAGTTATTTTATTTCGGCAAATACTAACAAAAAATACCATGTGGAAAACGTTTCAACTTTTTAACAGCTAAAAAAGTTCATAGAATTCAACCTTTTCAACAGAGTTATCAACATTTTAAACTGAGTTTTCAACTTTATAAACCGTTTTTTCCACTTTACAGAATGTATAATCATTATTTTGAGTAATTGTTTAATTTTCGTTTAAGTCATAAATTTTGAGCCAAAAATAAAATTACAAAAGTTCAGAACAAATTTTTAATCTGTCGGGAGGCAACAGGAATATATGATTAAGGGCATAAATCACAGCATAATTGAAGTAAATAATACTGGCAGTGAGTATTATGAACGGGCAATACTCATAATCAAGCCCGAGTATGCGTCTGTTCAGCACGATATACTCGAAAAGGAGGCGAAAAAAATTCTCAGTGAAATGGGTGCTCCGTCATCGCTCAAAAGAAACAAAAACAAAGCAAAGAAAATTGCACTCTTTATTTCAGCCGCAATGTTAGGAGCGGCGGTCACAGCCTTGTGTTTTCTGATATAACTCATTTTACGCCATACTTTGTCATAAGATGAAGTATGGCTGTTTTTTGGGGGAATGGGTTATGAACAGAATTTTTGCTTTTGTCGGTGCGGCGGTTATCTTTGTGTTTGGATTTGTACTGCATATTTCATACATAACATCGGGCGGCACAGTGTGGAGTGTGCTTATTTCAAGCGTAAACGGCAGTGCGTGGGAAACTCTCAAACCGTTTGCAATAGCATATATAATGTGGATAGTGATTGAACTTTCGTATTTTCGCCCGTCACTGCTGCACTTTGTGTGTGCAAAGGTTTTAATGCTTTATTTTTTTGCATTACTTATGATTGTTTACTGTCTGTTTGTACGGCAGTTTGTAAGCGGTGTTCCGGCTGAGGTGCTTTTTTACTGTGGGATTTATCTTATACTGTGTGTTGTTCAGCTTTTGTCGTACAGAATGTATAAATCCCCTGTAAGAACGGAGCTTTTTTATGTTCCGATACTTTTGTCGCTGTTTTTGTTTTTGGTGATGATATTGCTGTTCAGCGTTTATCCGCCGCATATTATGCCGTTTTATGATTTCAAAGCAGATATATACGGAACAGGGATATACAAAAGGTGAACAATAAGCGTTTGTTTGCTGTTGAATTTCAAAATGACTTATGATAATATAGTAAAGTATGGAAAGGGGGAAAGTCTATGGCAGAGTTTTCGGGCTGCGAAAGCTGTACTAATTATGTGTATAATGAAGATTATGAATGTTATGAATGTCTTGTAAACCTTGATGAGGACGAATTTGCAAAATTTATGACGGGTTCGCTTGAAAGCTGTCCGTATTACAGCCGTGACGATGAATATAAAATTGTCAGAAAACAAATGTAACAAGGAGAAACATTATGAAATTTATACTTAATATTATTTACGGAATGATTGTCGGTGTTGCAAATATTATTCCCGGTGTCAGCGGCGGCACAATGGCTGTCATTCTGAATATTTACGACAAGCTGCTTGCCGCATTTACGGGACTGAGAAAACAGTTCAAAAAAAGCATTATGTATCTTATCCCGATAGGTATAGGTGCAGTAGTCGGAATATTCGCCTTTTCAAAGCTGCTTGAATACCTGCTTTACAATTTCCCGCTGCCGACATTTTTCTTTTTTATCGGTCTTATTGTGGGCGGTCTGCCGCTGGTATTCAGAAAAGCACTTGAAACAAAGTTCAAGCCTGTTTCACTCATACCGTGCATAATCGCCTTTGGAATAATGATTGCTCTTGCGTTTGTAAATACTGAGGGTATGAAAGAAACAACAGGCGTATTTGAAATGAATATCACAAACTGGTTTTATCTGTTTTTCGGCTCGGCACTTTCGGCAATGTGTATGATAATTCCGGGAGTAAGCGGCTCAATGATACTGATGATAGTAGGACTTTATTCAACCGTTTTGCTTTCAATTTCGCACCTTACAAGCGACTTTATGAACAGCGTAATGATTCTTATACCTGTCGGACTCGGTGTTGTTGTCGGAATCGTCGGCGGTGCAAAGCTGATTGATTTATGCGTTAAAAAATTTCCGCAGATGACATTCTTTGCAATTATCGGTCTTATGGTCGGTTCACTTCTTTCTATTTATAACAACGCAATGCTGACGCCTGTCGGAGAAAGCAAAACCATACCGTGTTCGATTTTCTCGGTTTATAACAATGCAGGCTTTAACATTGACTTGCAGAGCGTTATTGCGTTAATAGCAATGCTTGTAGGTCTTGCGGTATCGCTTATTTTCGGCAGTGAGAAGATAAAGGAAAAATTCAGCAAAAAAAGCAAAAATCAGCTTGCCGGGGATAAATGATTTTTGTAACCTGTAAACACAAATAAATACATAGCTTTGTGAGTGTGTTTCTTGTTTTCGGACAGGAAATGCACTCGCTTTTTGTTTGTTTGATTTTTGATATAATATAAAAATTATTTCTTTGAATTATACATTTGTTGTCAATTATAGACAACAAACAACAGTATATTTAGTGAGTACCTGACAAAGATTATTTTTTAAAGTAAATTACATTGACGGTGAATAATAAGCAGTGATATAATATTTGTAGTAAATATAGGGCAAAAACAGAAAGGAAAATGTTTATGACTAAAATCAAAAAACAATCGTGTCAATAGTTATCTTAATGTCTGTAATGTTTACAGTAGCAGGCATTTCTGCACTTGCATATCCGTCACCTGTAAAAAATTATACAAGCAACCCGGAAACTTTCAATAAAACAATTAACGATACATATGTAACGCTTGGTTGTTATAAGAACTGGACAGCAACAAGCTCCTCAAAGTCAGACCATCAGAGTAGCTTTAAATATGCGTCTTGTAAATCCTATACTTACAGTGAAACAAGCGGATATAGTCAACAATCCCACAAAGCAAATACAGGTACAGCTGTAACAGTGGTAACAGATAGTGCAACAGTAAACGGTTATACACAAAAGACTGAATTTATGGGATATATTGGTAATAACGCAAGTGGTGCGTCTTGCATTTATGCAAAATTAACAATTATAGTCAATCGTACAAAATCTTAAAATTTTATTAAAAGTTTTGTCCCATATTTATCTTTATTATAAAAGGAGGAACAGCTATGTGGTTTTCATTGATATTCAAAAATCTGAAATTGTTTATAAAAAACAAACCAGTGCTATTTGTTTTTATAATAATAACGCAGATTGTGTGTGTTATATCATCTCTGACGGTTGCTGGTATGATTGACGCAGTTACACCAAATGAACAGGAAGAATTACCATATCATCAGAGAGCGTACAATATTAGTTTTGAGAATTATTCAAACTCAGATTCTGATAGTATAGATTTAGATAATCCTGATGAAAATATTTTATGGTATTATATAATATATGATGAGGATACAGGCAAACTTTTATACAGCGGTACAGATGATAAAAAAGCAAATGTGTTCCTTGAAAACCGTAATATAAAGACCAGTGGAGTAACTGCACAAACGCCGGATAATTATAAGTCAATGCCGAAATTTTCCGACATAAAGGAAAGACTGAATAAAGTTATTGATGTATGCGGCGATTATCTTAAATTTTTGACATTTGACGGATATACTGATGATACCTTAACTGTGCAATATTCCGGATATTATCCCAGTCAGGATTTATTATTGAAACGCTTTCCTGAGCTTGCCGGCGATAAAAAGAAAATATCCGTTGAATACAATTCAAAGTACGATACAATTTTTAAAAACTCTAAGGAAGGCGACACAGTAAAAATAAATAATACTGAGTATGTTATTGCAAAAATGGAAGACCCTACAAAAAACGGTGGAACTTCACAGTATTCACGACCAACAGGTTTTGCAGTACTTCTCCCGAATGTCGATGATGATTTTTCTGTGTTCAATATTTCGTTTACACTGACAGATGATGTACCTCAGGAGGTAAGGGGTCAGGTAACCGATACGGTAAAAAAGCTGTTCAATCAGGACGCAGTAGGCGGTATACACGAGGCGGAGGTTCAGCCGCTTGCCGAAAAGCAGTTCAACAATATGGTTTATGTTGTTTCGTTTATTCTTATTGCGGTTGTACTTCTGAATGTTGCAAGACTTTATACATATATAATGTCAAAAAGACAAAAAACCATTGCGGTTTGCCGTCTTTGCGGTGCAGATAAAATCAAGTCTTTCCTGTTGTATATAACTGAAATAGTAATTACACTTATTGTTACATATATAATCGGTGCATTGATATTCCGTTATGGACTGATTGAGCCTATTGCACTTGTGTTTCCGACTTTCAAAGAGTTCTTTACATTACAGATATATGTAAATATCTTTGTGGCATATTTTGTAATCGGAATTATAATTATGTCGTTGAATCTTATTCCGCTTGTTCATAAAACAATAGTTGAAAGCAAAAAGGGGGCTAAATGATGAAGTATTTTAAAATTGCTTATAATATGTTTGTTCACAAACTTTTTTTCAATGTAATACTCATAATTGAAATTGCCGCCCTGCTTATTCTTTCAAATGTGGTTATCGCATCATATAACAGTAAGTCTATGCTTTATAGACCATACGAGGAAATTCTAAACAATAACAATGGTGTTGCGTTTTATATTGATCCTGCCGAGATGATAAATAATCAGGACGAAATTATGAACAATCTCCGTAAAAATCTTGAAGGTGATGTAAGAATTATAACAGCAGATGTTCTGGCTTGCGTAAGTGAAACAACCGAACCGTCATCAAAAATGTATCAGGATAACCGTAAAGTTGAATATATAGTGCTTGACAGTGATGTGCTGAGTAAATTAAGACTTCCGCTCTCAGCTGGACGCTGGTGTTCGTCAGAACTTAACAGTCAGGGACAGATTGAAGTTGTAGCCTCCGGTGGAACTGACGCAGAACTTAACAAGGTTTACCATACCGATATGGGTGATGTTATTGTTGTAGGTATTCTTACGGATAATACTTATTGCCCTAAAACATATAAAACTAATGCCTTTACAGAGGATAGCCAAAAAGGCATATTCGGGTATTTTGATACATTTGACTGTAATGTTTCAACACAAGGGGCGTTTTTGCTGGCTGACAAAAAACTGTTATCAAATGCAAATTCTGATGAATGGTATAAAATTTGCAGTACAAATATGCTTATTTCATATGGTTCAGATGTCAGTGATGAAGTTAAAGAAAAAAATATTGAATATCTTAAAACCGTCGGTACAGTAGAAGGTGATTTTTCGGAAATTGTTTCGGAAACCAAAAAGGAAATGAACAATGACCTTATGAAAATGCTGCCGATTATTCTTGTTGCTGTGATTGTTGTGCTTTCGGGACTGACAGGCTCGGTTGCAATTTCAACAATGAAACAGATTAAAAACTTCGGAATATTCTTTCTTTGCGGCTGTCGCTGGAAAGACTGTTTCAAGATTATATCGGCAAATGTACTTATTGTTTTTGTGCTGTCGGGACTGCTGACAGTTGGCGGAATTGTTTGTATGCAGCTGATGAACTTCAACTATCTTATCGGTGCATCATTTGAACTGAATAATCTGCTGATAAGTATTGGAATTATGGCGTTTATGTTCCTTATGTCGATAATTTTGCCCTATGCAGTAATAAAAGGCACATCACCAGTAGAAACAATAAAGGAGAATGCAGAATGATTAAAATTCAAAATCTTACAAAAACCTACAACTATAAAAAATCAAATGCTTTTACTGCACTTACTGATGTATCGCTGACAATAAATGACGGCGAAATGGTTGCAATAATCGGAAAATCAGGTGCAGGCAAGTCAACACTTCTTCATATTATCGGCTGTATAGATACCTTTGAAAGCGGTACATATCAGATTGATGATGTTGATGTGCATAAACTTTCCGATAAAAAACTGGCAAAAATCCGCAACGAAAAGGTCGGTATAGTAATGCAGGATTTTGCACTTGTCGAGGAATACACCGTCATTGAAAACGTAAAAATTCCGCTGTATTTCGGCAAAAAACAAAAGGGAAAATTAAAAGATCTTGCTCTTGACGCACTTGAAAAAACAGGTATTAAGGAGCTTGCAAACAAGCCTGTCAACAAGCTGTCCGGCGGACAAAAACAGCGTGTTGCAATCGCAAGGGCAATAGTAAACAGTCCGTCTTTTATTCTTGCAGACGAGCCAACAGGTGCATTAGATACAAAAACCTCAGCGGAAATAATGGATTTGTTTAAATCACTTAACTCTGAGGGCAAAACCGTTATAATTATAACTCACGATATGGGTGTTGCAGACGCCAGCAAGCGAAAAATAGAAATCTCGGACGGAAAGATAATCTGATTGTTATTTGTTTAAAAAATTATTCGGTATATAGGGCAATAAGTCTTATATACCGAAATTTTTATTTAAAAAGTCCTGAAAATCACACTGTAAAAATGTTATAATAGATAAAATAAGTTTATAAACAAAATGAAAGGAGAACATATATGAAATTCATACATCTTTCGGATTTGCATCTCGGAAAAAAAGTGAACGGATTTTCGATGATTGACGAACAGAAATATATTCTGGAGCAAATACTCGAAATTATGTCAGAAATACAGTCCGACGGTGTTCTTATTGCAGGAGATGTTTTCGACACGGGTATTGCACCGGTTGAGGCAATAAGGCTTTTTGAGCAGTTTCTGACAAGTCTTTCGGAAATACATACACCCGTGTTTGTTATAAGCGGAAATCACGACTCGGCGGACAGGCTTTCCTACGGTTCAAAATTTATGACCGACAGGGGGATTTATATTTCAAAGTCACTCAGCAGCGATATAAAACCCATAACGCTTAATGACGAATACGGAGAAGTCAATATATATCTTATGCCGTTTATAAAGCCTGTTGATGTCAACAACATCTATAAAACGGAATTCAGCAATTATACGGACGCAGTTAAATATGTTACAGACAGAATGAATGTCGATACATCAAAGCGTAATATATTGGTTGCACATCAGTATGTTACGGGTGCAATGCCGTCAGAGTCCGAAACAAGCATAAATGTCGGAGGACTTGATAATGTCGAAAAATATGTCTTTGATGTTTTTGATTATACCGCACTCGGACACATTCACCGTATGCAGAACATCGGCAGTCAGTCTGTGCGTTACTGCGGTACTCCGCTTAAATATTCGCTGAGCGAAATAGGAACACAAAAGTCGCTTACTGTTGTTGAACTGAACGAAAAAGGTAAGCTGAAAATTGATGAAATTCCGCTTAAACCAAAAAACGATATGCGTAAAATCAAGGGAAAATATGAAGACCTTGTTTCAAGAAAAAATTATGAGGGAACAGCTTTAAACGACTATATTTATGCCGTTCTCACCGACGAAAACGATATACCCGATGCTGTTTCAAAGCTGAGGACGATTTATCCGAACATTATGGCGATTTCATACGACAATGTACATACATCTCAGAATAATGCCACAGATGTATTTGAAAAATCCGAAAGCAAATCACCGCTTGAATTTTTCGGGGAATTATTCAAAAGACAGAACAACGAATCGCTGACGGAAGAGGACGAGAAAATTCTCAAAGAACTGATTTCTGAAATATGGGAGGAGGAAGAACCTTGAAACCGATTAAACTTACTGTTTCGGCATTCGGACCTTATGCCGAAACAACCGAAATTGATTTTACAAAATTCGGCGGCAAAGGACTGTATCTTATCACAGGCGATACCGGTGCAGGCAAAACTACAATATTTGACGCAATATCCTACGCACTTTACGGCGAGGCAAGCGGCAAGGACAGAAAAGCCAATATGTTAAGGAGCAAATATGCCCCTGATGATGTCAAAACCTTTGTCAGACTTGAATTTTCAGCCAACGGCAAAACATATACAGTTGAAAGAGCCCCGTCCTATGAACGACCGTCAAAAAGAGGCGGCGGAACAACTACCCAACAAGCCTACAACGAGCTTACATATCACGAGCTTCCGCCAAGAACCGTAACCAAAAATATAAATCTGCTTATTGAGCAGATTGTGGGAATTGACGCAAAAAAATTCAAGCAAATCGCAATGATTGCACAGGGAGATTTTCGTGAGGTACTCCGAACCAATACCGATACAAGAGTGCAGATACTGCGTAATATCTTCAAGACGGAAAAATATGACACATTACAGCAAAGACTTCTCAGTATGAAAAACGAGTGCAAAAAAGAACATCAGGCACTTAACAATGATATGTGTTTGGCGGTGATGTCGCTTTCGTGTGATGAAAACAGCGAACTTTATTCCGAGTTTTGGGAAATACAGCAAAAAAACAAGGGTGTTATTGTAAATATCGACGAAATTACCGACATTGTTGACAGAATAGAAAAAAACGACACAGCAAAACAGTCGGAGCTTCAAACAAAGCTGACCGAAACCGATAAACTCATCAACGATACCAATATAAAAATAGGCAAGGCAAAACAAGAACAAAAGGCAAAACAGGAGCTTGAAACAACAGAACGGAATTTAAGGCTTTCACAGGAACAGCTTACAGTGTTTGAAAACAATTTTAAACAGACTGAACCCTATAAAAAACAGTCTGAAACGCTTGCCGCCGAAATAAAACTTTTACAGGATAAAATGCCGTCATACGAAAAGCTCAGCAGCTTGCAGCTGTCGGCGGCACAGGCTGAAAAATCGTTCAGACAAAATACAGACTTACTCCAAAATATTTCCTCCGAACAGAAAAAAACCGCAGATACTGCCGAAAAGATTAAGCACAGACTTGACGAGCTGAAAAATGTTGAGGCAGAAAAGGAAAAATGTATCTCAAACAAAAAAATATATGAAGAAAAACGCATACAACTCCTCGATTTATACAAGGATATACAGTCTTATTCCAAATCAAAAGCTGAATATGACGAAAAACAGCAAAAGTATCTTAAATTAAGAAAAACAGCCGACGAAAAATCAGCCTGTTATTCACACCTTAACCGAAAATTTCTTGACGCACAGGCAGGAATTATCGCACAAACGCTCAAAGACGGTGAAAAATGTCCCGTATGCGGCTCAATCGTACACCCAAGCCCCGCTTTGCTTGAAAACGACGCACCGTCAGAAAAAGATGTAAATGACGCAAAAAAAGAATATGATGATTATGCTGAAAAACTGTCCGAATGCAGTGCTGATACAGGCAGAATAAAGGGGACTCTTGAAACATTGCACAACAAAATCAGCGACAGCTCAAAACAATGGTTTCCATCAGAACTTACGCTTTCAGAATTAAAAACGGCAGTTACCGAAAAGGGCAGGCAGTACAAAAACCTGATTGACGAGTGCAATCCCGTGCTTGAAAAATACAATAACTTAATAAATGAAAAATCACAGCTTGAAATTCAAGCCGAGAATATGCAAAAAAACATTGATACGCTCAATACAAAGCATTCGGACTGCGAAAAAAATATTGCTCTTGCAAAGCAGAACATATACAGCTTTAACGAACAGGCAAATGAACTTTCGTCAAAACTTACCTACAAAACAAAACAGCTTGCAGAAAATGCCGTTTTGCAAATGCTTCAAAAGCGTACCGCTCTTGAAGCCGCATACGAAAACTCACGCACACAGCTTGAACAGTGTCGGGTCAATATAGAAAAATATACTTCTTTGGCTGAAACGCTGAAAAAACAGCTTGAAAATTCCGAACAGGAGCAACTGTCAGAGCTTGAAGAAAAAATTAATGATTTAAACAAGCAGAGGGCAGACCTTAACCGACAGAATAATGATATTTCTGTACGGCGGGAGAAAAACAAATATGCGTCACAAAAAATAAAAGCAAATTCCGAAAAGCTGAAATCAGCCGCAAAAAAATACAGCCGCATTGAACTTCTTTCAAATACGGCTAATGCAACTCTTCTCGGAAAACAAAAAATCACTCTTGAAACACTGGTACAGATGAGCTGCTTTGACAATATTCTTGCAAAGGCAAATTTACGCTTTATGCAGATGAGCAGCGGGCAGTATGAGTTTATCCGTGCAGCAGAGGCGAGCAACAATCAGCAAAAAAGCGGTCTTAATATAAACATAATCGACCACTATAACGGCACACAGCGTGATTCACAGTCGCTCTCGGGCGGCGAGTCCTTTATGGCGGCATTATCTCTTGCACTCGGGCTTGCAGACGCAATTCAGTCCAATGCAGGCGGAATACAGCTTGACACGATGTTTATTGATGAGGGCTTTGGTTCTCTTGACGATGACGCACTTGAACGCTCGATAAAGGTTCTCGGCAATCTCAGCTCAGGCAACTGTCTTGTCGGCATTATTTCTCATATTGACAAGCTCAAAGAGCGTATCAACCGTCAGATTATCGTCAAAAAGGACAAATTCGGCAGCAGCAGGATTATAATCAATTCGTAATGCGTAATGCGTAATTATTGTGCGAACGGTCATTTCGTATGCTTGTTAAGTTTTTTAAGCATTAAATGTATATGGTATAAAACGGGAGAATAAATACAGATGAAAGAGCAAAAAACAAGAAATTTAACATTTTCATATTTACAGGCACTTGCAATATTGATGGTTATTGACGATCATACAGACTCATCAATCGGAATTATGTCAGGCATTTTTCCGTATGATTCGTTTTTTATGCCTATGTTTGTGTTTATCAGCGGATATTTTTATAAGAAGCAAACCGTATTTAAAAATATAGAACATAAATTTTTTCATTTATTTTTTCCGTATGTGGTATGGGCTTTAATCACGAACGGAATTGAATACTTGTTGAAGATGGGCAATATAGTGTATTGGTACCAATCAATCAATATGGATTCGATTTACCAGTTGGTTTCAATTCGTCCTTTTTCTTCGCTGAACGGTGCGTCGTGGTTTGTTATAATGCTTATATGGGTATCGGTTACATATAACATTATAAGGCATATAATGCATTTTGATAATAAAAAAGTTGATTATATTCTTTTGGCGGTAAGTATTATATGCGGTATTGTTTCTCTTCAATTATGTATGCAGGGATATAACGAAAATCCCTTATGTCTTCCTTATCTGAGAACGGCATTTTATTTTCAGTTCTATCATATTGGATTTATGTTTAAGCGTTATTGGGAGCCATATATTCAGAATATCAGAACATTGTATCTTTGTACTGTATGTGTGCTTATAAATGCAGCTTTGATTATTATTTACGGGGATAAAATAAATTTTTACGGTACGGTTAATATGGGTTCCTTCAATTCCTGTTATCTGCCTTTGATGACGTCTGTTACGGGGATACTGTTCTGGTATAAAATTATGTATTTTGTTTCGTCAAGAATAGGTGAGATTAAAATTATAGATTTTCTTTCAAAAAATACATTTACCATTATGCAGGTTCATTTGTTTTTTATAAATATTCCGAACTTTTTTATTTTCTGGCAAATACAGTCGGGCAGTAATTTGTTTTCGGATTTTGATGTATCGCTATTTCAACTCAGTGTATGGATAAGATATAGCCCGACTTCAAAAATGACAGGGTTCTTTTTAAGTTTAATCGGAAGTCTGATTGTTGCATATATAATCAGAAAAATAAAAAATTGTTTTGAAAAAAGCCGTCTGAAAAATATAATGGACACTGTACGCTAAAAATTGCCGCCGCTTGTAATAAGCGACGGCAATTTATTTTTCATAAGGTTATATGTAACAATAAATAAATTTTATCAGATAAAGCTGCGGCTGTAATAATTATGAATTATGAATTATAAATTATAAATTATAAATTACGAATTGTATTCAATCATCGGGTTGTATTTTACGCCGTTTTGCTGCATTTCAAAGTGGAGGTGAGGACCTGTTGAATATCCTGTTGAACCGACATAGCCGATAAGCTGACCTGCAACTACTCTGTCGCCTGTGCTGACGGTAACACCTGAAAGATGTCCGTAAATTGAAATTTTACCGTTGCCGTGGTCAATCATAACGTAGTTGCCGTAGCCACCGCCGCAGCCGCAGCTTGAATACTTGCCGTAATCGTGCGGACAGCCTGAATTTGTTGAAAACACTGTGCCGTCATAGCAGGCAACAACCTTTGCACCGTAAACACTGCCGTCGGCAATATCCAAAGCACCGTGATTTTTTGTGCCTCGCCATTCCTCAAAGGTTGATGTAAGGTTTGTGTGTCCCGGACATGGCCATACAAACGAACCGTCAGATTTCACAACGATATTGTCGTCGTCATCGCTGCCGTTTTGCTGTGGGGTTTGCTGCTGTGCCTGCTGAGCTTTTTGAGCCATTTCCCTGTTATATTTTTCAAGGGCGGCAATGAGCGTATCCTGCTGTTTCTGATTTTTCCTGATGGCATCTTCGGTGCTTTCAGCGGTTTTTGTAAGCTGCTCGATAATTTCCGTGTTTTTCTGTGACAGCTTGTTTATTTCTTCCTTGTTTTTTTCGAGGGAACGTTTTTCGCTTTCAACGGTTGCCTTGTCGCTTTTAAGCTGTTTTTGTTCGGTGCTTATTGTGTCCATTTCGGATTGCAGCTTTTTGATGAGTTTTTCATCATAAGACGAAAGGCTTTTTACAAGCTCGGTTTTGTCGATTAAATCCGAAAAGTTTTTTGCACCGAGTATAATTTCCAAAGACGAAACATCGCTTGTTTTCTGAATTGCACGAAGTCGTTTTCTGAGGGAGTCAAGTCTGTCCTGAATTGCTTCGAGTTTTTTGTCGATTTCAGCCTGTTTTGCTTTTATCTCAGAGTTCAGCTTTGAGATTTTTTCGTTGCTGCTTTGAATTTTCTTGCTGAGGTCAAGTATCTGTTGCTGCAATTTCTTGCTGTATTCCTGTTTTTCTTTCAGCGAGTTCTGAGTTTCTTCAAGCTGCTGTCTGTACTCGGAATTCTGCTGTTCAAGCTCGGAAATCTGCTTTGAATTTTCGTCAGCGTCAAAGGCAAAGATATTCTGACTTACCGCCATTAACAAGGCGGCAAACAGTGCAGTGATTGACACTAAAATTTTATGTTTGTTACCAGCCAAGAATTTCTCCTCCTTCTTTTCTGAGATATTTTGTTATCGAAATAAATCCGCCGAGCGTGCCGATAAGAATACCGGCAGCCGAGAATGAAATAAGTACCGGCAGCCATACTTCTTCAAGCGGAACGGTAGCCGTTGCAATAAACGCAACAATTCCCGACGCAGCGTCACGAACAGGGTTGTAAATTGCAATTATAACTCCTGCCGCAATAAGCCCCGAAATAAGACCTATTGTCATAGCCTCGATTATAAACGGTATCCGCACGAATGCATTTGTAGCACCGACAGATTTCATAATACTTATTTCAAAGCGGCGTGAATACATAGTCATCTTGATTGTGTTTGAAATAATGAACAGCGTTACTATTGCAAGAATAAGCACAACCCAGAATCCGACAAAGGTAACAAAATAGTTCAGCTTTGTAAGCTTTCGTGCAATATCGCTTCTGTCGCTCACGCTGTCAACGCCCTCAACGGCTTTTATCTGTTTTACGGTTTCTTTGTATTTTGACAGATCGTCAAGCCGGACTTTATATTCGTTGCAGAAAGGATTTCCGTCACCCTCCATACTTTCGTAGAGGTTTCCGAGAGTGTCCTTGTATTCGGCTAAAACCTTGTCTTTTGAATGGAATTTACATTCGGAAATATTTTTGATTTTTCCGATTTCTCCGCCTGTTTTTATTGCGTCAATGTCAGAAATATCAGCGTCAAGATAAACCGTAATTTCGTTATCGTCGCCAACTGACGAAATAAGATGTTCAACATTTAACGAAAGCAGTGACGCCGCACCTGTTATTATAAGGCACGAAACCAAAACAACTATTGACGCAAGCGACATCATACGGTTATTCCAGATATTTTTAAAGCCCTCTTTGAGAAGATAACCTGCATTTATATGTTTCACTTCGTTTCAGCCTCCTTTGCCGCTGTGTTGTCATCTGTTTTTTCCTCAGTGTCGGCGTTGGCGGCAGTTTCAGCCGTTTCATTATTGCTGTTCTCGGATAAGCTGTATGTACTGTCATCGTCAGGGTGATATTTTGTTGAGATTTTTTTGTCCTCAATAATTTTACCGTTTATGATATTTATAACCCGTCCGCCGAATTCTTTTACAAGGTCGTGTTCGTGTGTAACAATAATAACAGTAGTACCCCGTTTGTTGATTTCAGAAAGAAGATTGATAATATCGTGTGAAAGCTTAGGGTCAATGTTTCCTGTGGGCTCGTCGGCAATTATCATTTCGGGATTGTTGACAAGGGCTCTTGCAAGGCTGACACGCTGCTGTTCACCGCCCGAAAGCTCACTCGGACGGGATTTTTCCTTGCTTTCAAGACCCACAAGACCAAGAACATATTTAACACGCTCTTTTATTGCCTTTTCGGGAGTGCCGATTGCACGCATAGCAAAAGCAACATTGTCATATACATTCATCTTGTCGATAAGTCTGAAATCCTGAAAAACTATACCCATTGTCCTGCGTAAATACGGAACTCTGCGGTTTTTTATTTTCATAAGATTATGACCGTTTACAACTATTTCGCCTGATGTTGCACTTTCCTCGTGAATTAAAAGTTTAAGAAACGTACTTTTTCCTGCACCGGAATTTCCTACAATAAACACAAATTCGCCCTGTCCTATATCAAGGCTTATATTTTTCAGTGCAACAGTACCGTTAGGATAAACCTTTGAAACATCTTTTAAATGTATCATTTTATCTCGCCTTTCAGTTTGCAGTATAATAATTATTTAATTATTGTTTGAGTTTTAAAATTTAAAATAACAGAAAAATAAATCATTCTTGTTTATAACTATAAAAATATTATTATATAACATTATAATACATCATATAAAATCCGTCAAATGAAAATAATAGCTGTTTTCCGACATATATATAACTAAAATAACAAAAAACGGCAGTACAGACTAAAATTCGCCTGTACTGCCGCAGATGATGTAAAAAATCAGTATTTAATCGGGTTTGAAGAAAGGTATTTTTTAACCATAAGAGCAACCTTGAATACTATTGCGTCCTCAAACTCACGCAGGTCAAGACCTGTGAGCTTTTTGATTTTTTCAAGACGGTAAACAAGTGTGTTTCTGTGAACGAAAAGCTTTCTTGATGTTTCCGAAACATTGAGGTTGTTTTCAAAGAAACGCTGAATTGTAAACAGTGTTTCCTGGTCGAGAGATTCGATTGAACCCTTTTTGAAAACTTCTTTAAGGAACATATCGCACAGTGTTGTCGGAAGCTGATAGATAAGTCTTGCAATACCGAGGTTGTCGTAGCTTACGATTGTACGTTCCGTGTCGAATACCTTGCCGACTTCAAGTGCAACCTGAGCCTCCTTGAATGAACGTGCAAGATCTTTTATGCCCATTACAGGTGTTCCTATACCGATTACGCAGTGAGTGTAAAACTCTCCCGAAAGAGTATCGACAATGGAGCTTGCAAGCTTTTCGAGGTCTTTTGAGTCGATGTCGCTTTTGATTTCCTTAACAAGTGCAATATCGGTTTCGTTGATGTTGATGACAAAATCCTTTGACTTGTCGGGGAAAAGGTTCTGAATTACATCATAAGCCGAAATATCAGTTTTTGCCGAAATTTTGATGAGCATACAAACTCTTGTTACATCGGCATTAAAACGCAGCTCTCTTGATTTAAGATAAATGTCACCGGGGAGAATATTGTCGAGAATTACATTTTTGATGAAGTTTCCACGGTCGTATTTTTCGTCGTAGTATTGTTTTATGCTTCCGAGCGAAATTGCAAGAAGTGACGCATATTTCTGAGCCGCATCATCATTTCCGGCAACAAAAACGGCATATTCGTTTCTCGGTTTGCTGCCGAATGATTTATATGTGTAGCCGTTAAGTACAAAAGGTGCGGCAGATGTAAGCATTTCGGAGGTGATATGTTCGTTTACTTCTCCGATTTTTCCCAGCTCACTGCAAGCGATAACAACAGAGGTTTCGTCGATAACACCGATTGTTCTGTCGATGGTATCACGCATTTGATGAATTACTCCTTGAAACAGTTTGTTAGACATAAAGTATTTACCTCGCTTTTAAGATATAAAATATTAGTTTAAAAATATACATACCGAACCTGTGCATAGATAATATATACATTTTACACAAAAACAAAAAAAATTGCAACCTTTTAATTGAATTTTTATCAGTTTTTGAATAGAAAATTATATAAATTAACAAAAATTTAATAAATTAGCCGTTTAAACGGAAAATAAATAACCAAAAACTGTAAAAAAGGACAAAATTTTTATTGTATGATTTTATACGAAAGTGCAGTTTTAGTCACGTTTTTTAAAAAGAGCATTTTTGTATGTATAAATTAACAACAAATATTAAATCTGTCATATTGAAAATTTGCTTTCAGAATAATATAATTTTATATACGGAATTTTTATAGTTATGGGGTGCAAATATGAGAAAGATAATTTTCGGAACAGGAAATACGGCAAAGCTGTCGGCGATGAAAAAATGTCTTTTGCCGCTTGGAATAGAGGTAGTCGGAATTTACGAGCTTGAAAACACCGAAGTTCCGAAAGTAATTGAAACCGGCAGCACGCCGCTTGAAAATGCACGACAAAAAGCAATCGCATATTACAACCTCTTAAAGCGTCCTGTTTTTTCTTGCGATGACGGACTTTACTTTGAAAATCTGCCCGACGAAATTCAGCCAAAGGTTCACGTCAGAACCGTAAACGGAAAATATCTTTCCGACGACGAAATGATTGAATATTATTCCTCACTTGCGAAAAAATACGGCGACATAACCGCACAATACAGACGTGGAATTTGTGTTGTAATTGACGAAGATACAGTATATGAAAGTATGGATATTTCTCTTGCGGGCGAAAAGTTCATAATAACATCAAAGCCGCATAAGAAAAGAAACAAAGGCTTTCCGCTTGACAGCCTTTCAATAGATATAAAAACAGGAAAATATTTTGTTGACATAGAAACATCAGACAACGCTGTCACCTACGACGGCTTTCCCGAATTTTTCTCTGATATTAAAGAGCGGATAACCACTCCTCACTCCTAACTTTAACTCCACTCTGTAAAGGGGTTTGCTTTTTGGATAGTGTAATGTTATAATTAAAAAATCAAAAGTAATCGGAGGTTTAAAGATGTTTAAAGGCGAACTGCTTTCTCCTGCCGGAGATGCCGAGTGTTTTGAAAGTGCATTAAAATTCGGTGCAGACGCAATTTATCTTGCCGGCAAGGAATTCGGAATGAGAACTGCTTCATCAAATTTTGATACGGATACGCTCAGAGCCTCAATCAGAAAGGCACACGAAAAAAATGTAAAGGTATATTTAACCTGTAATACACTGCCAAGAAATAACGAAATTGACCGTATGCCCGAATTTCTGGAACAGGCACAGGACTGCGGAGTTGACGCATTTATTATTGCGGATCTGGGGGTTATGTCGCTTGCACACAAATATGCTCCAAGGGTTGAACAGCACGTTTCAACACAGGCGGGAATAGTAAACTATCAGACGGCACAGGTGCTTTATGATATGGGTGCAAAGCGTGTCGTTCTTGCAAGAGAGCTTTCGCTTGACGATATTGCCGAGATAAGAGCAAAGACAAATCCGGAGCTTGAACTCGAAACCTTTGTACACGGCTCAATGTGCGTGTCCTTTTCGGGCAGATGTCTTATATCAAGCTATATGACCGGCAGGGACGCAAACCGTGGCGACTGTGCCCAGCCTTGCAGATGGAAATATCATTTGTATGAGGAACACCGTGACGGACAGTATTTTCCTGTTGTCGAGGAGGATAACGGAACATATCTTTACAATTCAAGAGATTTGTGTATGATTGAGCATATTCCTGAGGTGCTTAAAGCCGGAGTAAAAAGCCTTAAAATCGAGGGTCGTGCAAAATCTTCATACTATGTAGCCGTTACAACAAACGCCTACCGTCACGCACTTGACGATTATTACAAAACGGGCGACGACTGGAAATTACAGCCGTGGATTGCCGACGAGCTTAACAAGGTCAGCCACAGGGAATACAACACAGGATTTTTCTTTGGAAACGAGCCGGGACAGGTTCATTCAAACGGCGGTTATATCCGTGAATATGACGTTGTTGCCGTGTGCGATGATTATAAGGACGGCACGGCATTTATGACACAGCGTAACAGATTTTTTGTCGGAGATACTCTTGATGTTCTCCCACCGAGCGGAATACCTTTTAATATTACCGTTGAACAGCTTTTTGACGAATCGGGAAATCAGATTGATGTTGCACCTCACGCAATGCAAAAGCTGAAAATGCCCTGCAAAACGGAAATTCCGTCAGGCTCACTTCTCAGAAAAAAACGCACAGCCGTAAAATGATAATATTTTAAAATGCGTCTGCCGCAAGGCAGGCGTTATTTTTGTTTTATCAAAATTATGCACTTAATAAAACCGCCGAAAACGGCGAAAAAATGAATTACGCTTAAAAAATAGTCACAAAACATAAATTGAAATTATAAATTTATGCTTTTGACGATAAATTTTAATGCTATTGTTCTTTTACAGAATAATAAAACAGGCGTTATAGCCGAAAATATAAAAATATGATATAATTTGCAGATAAGTACATATAATCGTATATTATATATGATAAAATAAAAACGGATTATGCAGATTTTTGAAACGGAGGGAGTACGCTATGGATAAATTTAAACTTGTTTCAAAGTATAAGCCCACAGGCGACCAGCCGCAGGCTATTGAAACACTCGTAAAAAGCATAGAAAAAGGAAACAAGGAACAAACCCTGCTTGGAGTTACAGGTTCGGGTAAAACCTTTACTATGGCGAATATAATTGAACGCCTTAACAGACCTACTCTTGTGCTTGCACACAATAAAACACTTGCGGCACAGCTTTGCTCGGAGTTCCGTGAGTTTTTCCCCGAAAATGCCGTTGAATATTTTGTGTCATATTATGACTATTATCAGCCTGAGGCTTATGTTCCGACAACGGATACCTATATCGAAAAAGACAGTGCAATAAATGATGAAATAGACAAGCTCCGCCACTCGGCAACACTTGCACTTTCGGAGCGTCGTGATGTAATAATCGTGTCGAGCGTTTCGTGCATATACAGCCTCGGTAACCCGATTGACTATCGTACAATGGTTATATCACTCAGACCGGGTATGAAAAAATCAAGGGAAGAACTGCTCAAAAAACTTGTTGAACTTCAATACGAGAGAAACGATATAAACTTTGTCCGTAATAAATTCCGTGTTCGTGGAGATGTCGTTGAGATTTTTCCTGCCTCATCAACCGACACTATCATAAGAGTTGAATTTTTCGGAGATGAAATCGACAGAATAAGCGAAATAAACGCTATGACGGGCGAGCTTAAAGCCGTTGTCCGTCACGCCGCAATTTATCCTGCCTCACACTATATCGTACCGAGAGATAAAATGGAACAGGCTCTTAAAGAGATTGAGGACGAGCTTGAACAGCGTTTGAAATATTTTAACGACCGTGGAAAGCTTCTTGAAGCACAGCGTATTGAACAGCGTACAAGATATGATATGGAAATGCTCCGTGAAATAGGCTTTTGTACGGGTATCGAGAACTATTCAAGAGTGCTTTCGGGACGAAAACCCGGTTCTGCACCGTTTACACTGCTTGATTACTTCCCGAAGGACTATCTTCTTTTTGTTGACGAATCACACGTTACACTTCCGCAGGTAAGAGGAATGTACGGCGGCGACAGAGGACGAAAGGAAAATCTTGTTGAATACGGTTTCAGACTTCCGTCAGCTTATGACAACAGACCCTTGAATTTTGATGAATTTTATGACAGAATAAATCAGGCAGTCTTTGTAAGTGCAACTCCGGGCGACCTCGAAAAAGAAAAAAGTGAGGTTATCGCCGAACAGGTCATCAGACCTACGGGACTGCTTGACCCTGAAATAAGCGTCAGACCGATTGAGGGACAGATAGACGACCTTATTTCAGAAATAAATATGCGATCCGCAAAAAAACAGCGTGTGCTTGTTACAACTCTCACCAAAAAAATGGCGGAGGATTTAACGGAATATCTCACGACTATGGGAATAAAAGTCCGTTATATGCACCACGATATAGATACCGTTGAGCGTATGGAGATAATAAGAGATTTGCGGCTTGGCGAATTTGACGTTCTTGTCGGAATAAACCTTTTGCGTGAGGGACTGGATATTCCCGAGGTTTCGCTTGTTGCGATACTTGACGCAGACAAAGAGGGATTTCTCCGCAGTGAGCGTTCACTCATTCAGACAATAGGACGAGCCGCAAGAAACGCCGAGGGTAAAGTCATTATGTACGCCGATGTTGTGACGGATTCAATGGAAAAGGCGATAACCGAAACCGAACGCCGCCGCAAAATTCAGCAGAAATACAATGAAGAACATAATATAATCCCACAGACAATAGTCAAAAAGGTCAGCGACATCATTGAAATTTCAACCCACGCAGACGACAAGAAAAAGCCTAAATCAAAAATGACTAAGGCAGAGCGTGAAAAGATGATTGAACAGCTTACCAAAGAAATGAAAGCCGCCGCAAAGCTTCTTGAATTTGAACACGCAGCCTACCTCCGTGATAAAATCAAGCAGCTTGAAAATAATTCGTAATGCGTAATTCGTAATGCGTAATTATTTGTTCGGACGGTTAGTTTTTACGCTGATATAATATATATGAGAGGAAAAGAAAGAAATTGGCAAAGAAACAGGTTTATGGAAATGAAAGTATAACGTCGCTTAAAGGTGCTGACAGAGTAAGAAAACGTCCTGCCGTAATTTTCGGTTCGGACGGCATAGAGGGCTGTCAGCATTCAGCCTTTGAAATTCTCTCGAACTCTATTGACGAGGCAAGAGAGGGCTACGGCAAAGAAATAATAATAACAAAATATGAGGATCACTCCATTGAAATTGAGGATTTCGGACGTGGTATTCCTGTTGATTTCAATAAAAACGAAAACCGCTATAACTGGGAGCTTGTTTTTTGCGAGCTTTATGCAGGCGGCAAATACAACAACAGCGAGGCTGAAAACTATGAGTTTTCACTCGGTCTTAACGGACTCGGACTTTGTTCGACGCAGTATTCGTCTGAATATATGGACGTTGATATCCGCCGTGACGGAACACGCTTTACACTGCACTTTGAACACGGAGAGAATGTCGGCGGTCTTAAACGTGAACAGTACACAGGCAAAAAAACAGGTACAAAAATACACTGGAAGCCCGATTTGCAGGTTTTTACCGACATAAATATTTCTGACGAATATTTCATTGACACAATCAAGCGACAGGCGATTGTAAATGCGGGAATAAACTTTGTGTTCAGAACTCAGAAGAACGGCAGGTTTGAAACAACCGAATATAAATACGACGACGGTATTGTTGACCATGTAAAAGAGCTTGTCGGTGAGGAGGCAATATCACAGGTTCAGTCGTGGCAGACTGAAAAAATGGTTCGTGACCGTGACGACAAACCCGAATATAAGGTTAAAATAAATATTGCAATGGCGTTTTCAAACAAGGTCAGCACCTCCGAATACTACCACAATTCAAGCTGGCTTGAATACGGCGGTGCTCCCGAAAAAGCCGTGAAAAACGCTTTTGTATATCAGATAGATTCATACTTAAAGCAAAACGGCAAATACACCAAAAACGAAAGCAAGATAAATTTTGATGATGTAAAGGACTGCCTTGTGATTGTAATTTCGTCTTTTTCGAGCGTTACATCATACGAAAATCAGACCAAAAAGGCAATAACAAACAAGGGTATTCAGGACGCAATGACAGAATATCTCCGACATCAGCTTGAAGTTTATTTCATTGAAAACCGCCTTGATGCAGAAAAAATCGCCGCACAGGTGCTTATCAACAAACGCAGTCGTGAAAGTGCCGAAAAAACAAGGCTCAACATCAAAAAAACGCTTGCAGGCAATATGGACATCACAGGTCGTGTTGCAAAATTCGTTGACTGCCGCAGTAAAGACAAATCCGAGCGTGAGCTTTTTATCGTTGAGGGCGACTCGGCTCTCGGTGCCTGTAAACAGGCGAGAAACCCCGATTTTCAGGCAATTATTCCAATCAGGGGTAAAATCCTCAACTGCCTTAAAGCCGATTACGACAAAATTTTCAAAAGCGAAATTATAACGGATTTGCTGAAAGTTCTCGGTTGCGGCGTTGAGGTTAAATCAAAGGCAAACAAGGACCTTGCGTCATTTGATTTGAACTTGCTCCGCTGGAATAAAATTATATTCTGTACTGATGCCGATGTTGACGGATTTCAGATTCGTACACTTCTTTTAACAATGATTTACCGCCTTACGCCTACTCTCATAAACGAGGGCAAAGTATTTATTGCAGAATCACCGCTGTATGAAATTAACACAAAGGACGAAATTTACTTTGCTTATACCGAGGCGGAAAAGGAAGAATTTATACAGAAAATCGGAAACCAGAAATTCACAATACAGCGTTCAAAGGGTCTTGGTGAAAACGAACCAGATATGATGAGCCTTACAACAATGAACCCGTCAACACGCCGACTTATAAAGATTATGCCCGACGACGCACAGAAAACATCTGAAATGTTCGACATACTTCTTGGTGACAATCTCAGCGGCAGAAAGGACTACATTGTCGAAAACGGCTACAAATACATTGACGACCTCGATGTAAGTTAATTTGAAATTTCACAAACATTAATGTTTTGAAGTATCAGAAAGGAAAAATGTATGGCAAGAAAAAAGAGTACATCAAAAACATCACAACAGCCGAAAATGCACGGTTATATTGCAGGTGCAGGGGAAGTTGTCGAGCAAAAAATTGTTTCGACGATTGAAGAAAACTATATGCCTTATGCAATGAGCGTTATTATGTCCCGTGCAATTCCCGAGATTGACGGTTTTAAGCCGTCACACAGAAAACTGCTCTATACAATGTATAAAATGGGACTCCTCGGCTCAACACGCACAAAATCCGCAAATATTGTCGGTCAGACAATGAAACTAAACCCGCACGGCGACAGTGCAATATATGATACAATGGTTCGTTTAAGCCGTGGCTACGAGGCACTTTTGCACCCTTTTATTGACTCAAAGGGTAACTTTGGTAAATTTTACAGTCGTGATATGGCATGGGCGGCATCAAGATATACCGAGGCAAAACTCGATCCGATATGCAACGAGCTTTTTGGCGATATAGACAAGGATACCGTTGACTTTGTGGACAACTATGACAATACACTGAAAGAACCTACGCTTCTTCCAGCGGCTTTTCCGTCAATTCTTGTAAATGCAAACACGGGTATTGCGGTAGGTATGGCAAGCTCAATATGTTCGTTTAATCTTGCTGAGGTTTGCGAAACAACAATAGGACTGCTCAAAAATCCTGCTTTCGATATTATGTCAACGCTTATTGCACCCGATTTTACAGGCGGAGCCCAGATTATCTATGACCGCAAGGTTATTGAAAATATCTATAACACGGGTCGTGGCAGTATAAAAATGCGTGGCAGATATACCTATGACAAATACGCAAGCTGCATTGATATAATGAGTATTCCGCAGACTACAACATCAGAGGCAATTATAGAAAAGGTAATAGAGCTTGTAAAGGGCGGAAAAATCCGTGAAATTGCCGATATCCGTGACGAAACGGGTATTGACGGTCTTAAAATTACAATCGACCTCAAACGAGGAGTAAACCCCGACAAGCTTATGCAAAAGCTTTATAAAATGACGCCGCTTGAAGACAGCTTTTCGTGTAATTTCAATGTCCTTATCGGCGGAACACCCCGTGTTATGGGTGTGCGTGAGCTTTTGAATGAGTGGTCGGCATTCAGGATTGAATGTGTAAAACGCAGAACGTATTTTGATTTGCACAAAAAACAGGACAAATTACATCTTTTAAAGGGTCTTGAAAAAATACTTCTTGATATTGACAAGGCGATAAAAATCATAAGAAATACCGAAGAAGAAAGCGATGTTGTACCCAACCTTATGGTAGGTTTCGGAATTGATGAAACACAGGCTGAGTATGTAGCCGAAATAAAGCTCCGTCACCTCAACAGACAGTATATTCTTAAACGTACTGAGGATATTTCACAGCTTGAAAAGGATATTGAAGAGCTTGAATCAATCCTTAACAGCAAGACAAAAATTAAAAACATCATAATCCGTGAGCTCAGAGAAATTGCGGAAAAATACGGTCAGCCACGCAGAAGTATGCTTATTTATGCCGACGAAATAAACACGGAGGACGATGAAGAAGAAATCCCCGATTATCCCGTAAATCTGTTCTTTACAAAGGAAGGATATTTCAAGAAAATCACGCCGCAGTCACTCCGTATGAGCGGTGAGCATAAGCTCAAAGAGGGCGACGAGATAACCGAGCATTGTGAGAGTACCAACAATACCGACCTTATCTTTTTCTCGGATAAGTGTCAGGCATATAAGTCAAAGGCACTTGATTTCAGTGACACAAAAGCGAGCGTTCTCGGCGAATATATCCCGTCAAAGCTTTCTATGGACGAGGACGAAAATGCCATATATATGGTTGCAACAAAGGATTACGGCGGATATGTATTTTTCTTCTATGAAAACGGCAAGGCGGCAAAAGTTCCGCTTGAATCCTACGCCACAAAAACAAACCGCAAAAAGCTGACGGGTGCTTATTCCGACAAGGATAAGCTTGCGGCAATATGCTATGTCCCGAATGACGAATGTGAACTTCTTGTAAAATCGTCATCAGGCAGAATGCTGCTTTTAAAGGCAGGGGATATTCTTGCAAAAACATCAAGAACCACTCAGGGTGTTGCAGTAATAAAGCTGAAAAAAGGCTACAAGGTTATGTCGGCTTGTGTATATGAGGAATCAATGCTTTCAAAGCCTGAACGCTACCGTGCAAAAACAATTCCGTCAGCAGGTCAGCTTCCGAGGGCTGATGAAGTCGGCGAACAAATAACATTTTAAGTGGCGTGCCGCCACGGTCGATTCGCGTTCAGAGTCAGTGTTACCATTAAGCTGGCTGCTCCGCGGGATTAGCTATTGCCATTATTTCACGCAACAAATTAATGTTACAACCATTTTACAACAACGCAACAGCTAACCGCCCGAACAAATAATTATAAATTGAATCACGGTGCGGAAACCGACTGCTGATAAACAATAACTATAAACGCGAATCGGGTGCAGCGTCACGCTGCCTGCCGGAGGCACTCCGCAAAAAATTAAAGGGTATCGGCAAAACACACCGATACCCCGCAGGTATGACAGCAAACGCCCTTTATCAGACCTGCTGATTATATTATTTGTTGTTATCTACAAAATATCACAGGAAATTTTTATAAAATATAAAAATTTTATTGATATAAATGTCTTGATTTTATGCTTTTGATATGATATTATGAATAAAGTATTGTTAAGCACGAAGTGACTTTTTAGGAGGATTTTTAAATATGGGAATTTGGGAAATTGTTGTAGGTGCAGTTGTACTGCTCTTGGCGGTTATTATGATTATCGTAATCATACTTCAGGAGGGACACGACGCAGGTCTTGGTACTGTTACAGGCGGTGCTGATTCCTTTATGGGAAAAGGCAAGGCTCGTACTGCTGACGCTGTATTTGCAAAGGTTACAAAATACTGTGCAATTGCTTTCTTTGTAGTAGTAGTTCTTCTTAATGCACTTTCATATTTCGGTCTTACAGGCAAAGCAGACAACGGTGCTGTAAACAAACCGTCACAGACTGTTACTGAAAGCTCGGTTGAATCAGCCGCAGAAAGCTCAGTTGCCGAGAGCTCAGTTGCAGAAAGTTCAGCAGCAGAGAGTTCAGTTGCCGAGAGCTCAGTTGCAGAAAGTTCAGCTGCAGAATCATCACAGGCATCAGCAACCGAGAGTTCAGCCGCTGTAACTTCATCAACAGCGTCTGCTGAATAATTGACCGCAGAAAAGGGCAAAATCAAGTATTAAGAAAAGCATCTTCAATGTACAGTGTTGAAGGTGCTTTCGTGTTTTTGAGGGATAATGTTATGAAAATAAATCTTCCGTGCGGAGTTCAGACAATAATATCAACGCTTGCCGAAAAAGGCTATGATTCATACGCTGTGGGCGGCTGTATCCGTGACAGCATTATGAATAAAACGCCGTCAGACTGGGATATATGCACATCGTCAACACCCGAAGAAACTCTTTCGGCACTCGGAAAACACAACATAATAAAAAACGGGCTTAAACACGGAACGGTGACTGTACGCTTTGACGGCGTGTCGTATGAAATCACGACATTCAGAGTTGACGGAGAGTACACCGACAACCGTCACCCGAATAATGTTAAATTTGTGCGAAATCTCAAAGACGACCTTGCACGGCGTGATTTTACAATAAACGCCATGGCATATAATGACCGTGACGGCTTATGCGATTATTACGGCGGACTTGACGACATAAAAAACAGAATTATCCGTTGTGTAGGCGACCCTGACAAGAGATTTTTTGAGGACGGCTTGCGTATAATGCGTGCTTTGCGTTTTGCGTCCGTTCTCGGCTTTGATATAGAAAAAGACACCGCCGAAAGTATTCACCGCTGTCGGAATCTTCTCAAAAATATTTCAGTCGAAAGAATTATGACCGAATTTTCAAAGCTCCTTGTCGGACAGAATGCGGAAAAAATTCTTCTTGAATATTCCGATGTTTTTTGCGTTTTTATTCCCGAAATCAAACAGATGATTGGCTTTAAACAGAAAAATCCGCATCATATTTACGATGTGTGGACTCATACCGTTAAAGCGGTTGTAAACACTCCTTTTGAAAAAATCATCAGATTGTCAGCACTTTTTCACGACATAGGCAAGCCGAAAACCTTTACCGTTGACCAAAAGGGCATAGGGCATTTTTACGGTCACCCGAAAGTCAGTGCCGACCTTACGCACAAAATCCTTAAACGCCTTAAATGCGACAACAAAACTCTTGAACAGGTTACAACACTTGTCAAAATGCACGATGTAATGATTATTCCCGATCCGAAATATGTCCGCAGAGTTCTTGCAAAAATCGGTACTGAAATGTTCCAAAAGCTCCTTTACATCAAACGAGCCGATTCTCTTGCACAAAATCCGTCAACCCTGCCCGAAAAAACGGAATACCTCAGAAAATTGGAGAGCGTATATAATGACGAAATCAAAAAATCAGAGGATTTTACGCTTAAATCTCTTGCGATTAACGGCAACGACATTATTAAACTCGGCATTACAGACGGCAAACACATCGGCGACTGTCTGAAAAAACTTTTTTCAATGGTCATTGACGGAACACTCAAAAACGAAAAAACCGTACTTCTTGAAACAGCAAAAAAAATCTGCAAAATCAAATAACACGTTTGCAACCAACCTCACCAAATGATATAATAACAGTGTGGAGAGTTGAGAGTGGAGTTAGGAGTTAGGAGTTATTGATGGTGCGGACAAGGACTTAACGGTAACAATAAAGTATGAACGCAATTATGAATTATGAATTATGAATTATGAATTATGAATTATGAATTATGAATTATGAATTAT
>JBJEOP010000090.1:0-43363 GCA_051880775.1 Acutalibacteraceae bacterium | reverse complement strand
GTGTTTGTTGTGCTGTGTTCAGGTTTTTCAGTCTGAGGCTGCGTCGGCTTTGGCTGTTCAGGGTTTTTATTTTCGGATATTTTTTTGTTTTCCGACTGCGGTACTGCAACAGCCTTCTGAGCTGTCGCCTTGTCGCTTTCAACAGGAGTTTTCGGTTTTTCCTGAATCTTAGTATCGGACAAAGAAACATCAACAGGCTTTTTGACGGCTTGCGTCTTGTTTTCAGAGATTACCTGTTTATCGGATTTTTCAGGCTGATAAACGGTCTTTGCCGCTGTTTCTTTTTTGACCGATATATTATTATCGGACTGCTTTACAGGCTGTGGTTTCTGATTAACACCGCTGTTTGGATTACTCTGCTGAACAGGTTTCTGAACGGCACTGCTGTTTTGATTGCTATGCTGAACAGGTTTCTGAACGGCATTTTTGTCCCTGATATCGTTTTGCTGTAATTTTATGACATCGGTTTTCGGTTCGGAGGATTTTACAGACTGCGTTTTTTCTGTTTTGTCGGTTTTGATTTCAGGCTGAGATGTCGGTTTTTCGCAGGTTACCGCCTTGTCGTTTTTGGGTTTTGCGGTGTTCTTCTCTGCCCTTGCCGCTCCTAAAATTTCGGTAATATCCTTATCATTTTTATCGTTTTGGACTTTATCGGATTTGGTATTTTTAACCGACGCCGCCTTTACAACATCGCTGACTGAAACAACGCTCTCATCGGAGTGCTTTTCTTCCTCTTTTGGTGCAGTATAAATTACATTTTCCTTATACTCTGCGTCAGCGTCCAACGGGTCGGCGTTCTTTTCACGCACGAAATTTCCGCTTGACGAAAAAATATCCTCAATTTGCGGCTCAGTTTCTTCATCAGGCTGTTTCATTGACATAATTATGTCGGTAATTTTTGATTTGATTTTTCCGAAAAATGATTTTGTGTTGTTATTTTCGGGATTGTCGGGGGTTTCGGATTTATCTTCGTGAGTATGCTCTTTGAATTGTACTTCTTCTTTTTCGGATACTGTTTTAGGCAATTCAGGTTCTTTTTCCGATTTTACGGTATCTTTTTTTTCGACGGAAAGTTCTTTGACGGAGGTTTTATTTTCGTTTTTTTCTTCCGTTTTTGGTTTTTCTTCGTCGGATTTTTTTGACGGATTCGGCTCGGAATTTTGCTTTATTTCCTGTTTTTGACCGGATTTATTTTTTATTTCAGACTCAGCTTTAACGGTCGGCTTTTGTGTGTCAGCGTCTGAGGTTTTCGTATTTTCCTTATTGTCTGACGGCTTTTTGGCAGTTGCTGTTCCTGCCTTGTTTTCACTCTGTTTTGAAACGATGTCGGCATTAACATCGGCTGTATCGTTTTTGCGAAAGAGATTTCGTATCGGTGATACTTCTGAGTTTATTCCCGGAGATTTTTGTGAGTTGTTTTCGGACATATTTCTTAACCTCCTGTTTACTTTGCTTTAAGTCCAAGACGCTGGCGTGTAAATTCATACATCAATATACCTGCGGCAACCGACGCATTGAGCGAATTTATCTTACCGCACATAGGCACGGAAAGAATCACATCACATTTTTCACGCACAAGCCTGCCAAGACCGTTTCCCTCAGAGCCTATAACCAACGCACACGCTCCGCTTAAATCATTTGAGCAGTATGTTTCACCGTTCATATCCGCACCGTAAATCCAACAGCCACGATCTTTCAGCTCGTCTATTGTGTTAGGAATATTGGTCACTCTTGCAACGGGCATATATTCGTATGCACCGGCTGAGGCTTTTCCGACCGCATAGCTGAGTCCTGCCGCACGGCGTTTCGGGATTATTATTCCGTGTGCACCGGCACATTCGGCTGTTCGGATTATTGCACCGAGATTGTGTGGGTCCTCGATTTCGTCAAGCACTATGATAAACGGCTTTTCGTTTCGGCTCTGTGCAAGTCCAAAAATATCGTCAACGGTTGAATATTCCCTGATAGCCGCAAGAGCCGCTACTCCCTGATGAACGGCACCGCCGCAAAGAAAATCAAGCTTTTTTGAGTCAACCTCTTTTATCGGGATATGCTTTTCCTTTGCCTTTGCAACAATGACCTTGATTGAGCCTGAAAGCTCTCCCTTTGCAACAAGCACCGACTCGATTGCCCTGCCTGAACTCAATGCCTCGCTTACAGGATTTCTTCCTGCAATTACATCACTGCCTTTTTCGTATTTTTCTTCTTTCAATTATCTTCACCCTATTCGGTTTATTTTATCAGAATTATGTTTCGGTCAATTCCAAATCAATTATTTATTATAGCATAAAAATTTATTTAAAAAAAGTCATTTACACTAATTTAAAAAATATTTCTTTTAAACGAAATTTCCCCCGCAAAACACGGAGGAAATCTTTAAAAACCGCTGACTGTATTTATTTAACCAAAACGCTTTTGCCGTATGAGTCGATAACGACTATCGCAGGAAAATCCTCAACATAAAAACGGTAAATTGCCTCCGTGCCTAAATCCTCATAAGCAAGAGTTTCCGTCTTTTTTATGCTTTTTGAAATAAGTGCCGCCGCACCGCCTATTGCACCGAAATATACAACGCCGTTCTTCACCATTGAATCTGTTACTTCCTGACTTCTTGCACCCTTACCTATCATACCTTTAAGACCACGGTCAAGCAGTGCGGGAGTATATTTGTCCATACGGTAGCTTGATGTCGGACCCGCAGGACCTACGGCGTGTCCGGGCTTTGCAGGTGCAGGACCTACATAATATATAACCTCGCCGTTTATATCAACGGGCAGCGGCTCGCCCTTTTCGATAAGCTCATACAGACGCTTATGTGCGGCGTCACGACCCGTAAGCATTGAGCCTGTTATAAGTACGCTGTCGCCTGCGTGTAAATCCTTTATTGTTTCGTCAGTAAGAGGAAGTGTTATTCTTTTCATTTTCGTCACCTCATATTGTAATTTCCTTGTGCCTTGCCGCATGACAGCAGATATTGACGGCAACAGGCATTCCGGCAATATGCGTCGGGAAGGTTTCTATGTTTACACCGAGAGCCGTATTTTTTCCGCCGAGTCCCGCAGGGCCGAATCCCGTTTTGTTGATTTCTTCGAGCATTTCGTCTTCAAGCTGTGCATAGCGTGAATCGGGATTTTTCGTATCAATCGGACGAAGAGTTGCTTTTTTTGCAAGCATAGCGGCTTTTTCAAATGTACCGCCTATTCCTACGCCGACAACAATCGGAGGACAAGGGTTAGGACCTGCATATTTTACCGTATCGAGTATAAACTTTTTTACGCCCTCTATTCCAGCCGACGGTATGAGCATTTTTATTGACGACATATTCTCGCTGCCAAAACCCTTACAGCCGCCGAGAATTTTTATTTTATCGCCGCTGACGATTTCTGTATAAATAATCGCAGGAGTATTGTCCTTTGTGTTTATTCTGTCAAAAACAGGGTCGCTTACAACGGATTTGCGGAGGTAGCCGTCAATATATGCCCGCCTTACGCCCTCCTGCACTGCGTCGTCAAAGCTGCCGTCCTCAATTACAACCTTGTCGCCGTATTCAACAAAAAGCACTGCCATTCCTGTATCCTGACAAATCGGCACTTCCTCATCAGAAGCGATTTTGTGATTTTCGATAAGCTGTGACAAAACGCTTTTGCCCGTCGGCGAGGTTTCGTTTTGCTCAGCTTTTTTCAGTGCGGTGAGAATATCTTCTCCGATAAAATAATTCATATCCATATACAGCTTTTTTACGGCGTCTGTAATTTGCTGTGACTTAATCTTTCTTATCTCCATTTTTACGGGATAACACCCTTCCACCTTTCAAAAATTTCTTTTAATTATATTATAAATAAATATGCCTGTTTTTTCAACTTGCTTTTGTAAAATAATTGATGTTTTTCAAATTATCCTAAAAAAAGTACGCAAAATAGTACAATTTTACATATATAACTATTATTTTACTTGACATAAATGTTAATTAGTATTAAAATATTATTAACAAATTATTAAAATGGAACAACTAGGTGAAATTATGCAGGAAGAAATAAATAAAATACTTGAAGAAAAAAATGTACATCTATGGTTTTACGGCTCACCGGTCACAATATGTTCAACTCAGCTTATTCTCAACACTCAAACAGGCAAGCTTTTTGCCGCTGCAAAATTTCTTAACGTTCAGCCCGAACACATAAAAGAAATCACGGTTGATGTTGTTTGCTATGACTGTATTCATAATCCTGTTGACTACATAATAGACTACAAATACACAAATATGGACATAGAACGTAACAAGGAATTCGGCTTGACATACAAAATTCCCGTTAAAAACAAAGAAACGAGAAATGTTGAATTTATCCTGAAATCCGCCGTTACAACCGCCAACGATATATGGTACAATACAGACGCACAAAAATTTACCGTCAGACTTGAACAAAAGAATATTTTTTCTGTTCAGGGAGATCTTAACACTCAGTTCAGGGATTTGTGTGCGATAAACGACATTGACAGCTCACAGCTGATTTTTCAGCCTGTTTTTGAGGATTCCCACTGGATGTGTGCCTGCGGCTGTCTTAACTGGAACGATGAGGATAAATGCTCAGGCTGCGGAATTTCCAAACAGTGGCTTCAAGAGAATGTGTCGGAAGAAAAACTTGAAAAACAGAAAAAACTGCGTAAGGAGCAGATTGAACAGGCAAAAAGAGAATCCGACGAAAAAATCAGACTTGAAAAAGAACAACAAAAGAAAGAATTCAGGCAACGGCACGAGGAATATGAAAAACAGCTTAAAAAACAGAAAAGCCGCAAGCGAAACAAAAAAATTTTTATTATACTTTCCGTTCTTATTATTGTTGCAGGTCTTGGATTTTTAGCTTTTAAATATGGAATGCCGTACATTTCATATTTTCAGGCAAAACAGGATCTCGGAAATGCCGACTATGACTCCGCTATCAGCCGTTTTACCGAAATGGGCGATTTTCTTGACAGCAAAGAGCTGCTGAATCAGGCAATATACAACAAAGCCGCTGTGCTTTACAACAACAAAGAAAAAGCACAGGCGGCTAGCCTTTATAAAAGCATCGAAAACTACTCTGATGCACAGCAAAAATACTATGATACCCAATACGAAATTGCCGGAGAATATTATGACGACAAGGACTATATGAGTGCCGCTGATATTTATGCTCAGATTGTAGAATATCTTGACAGCAAAAAAAGGCTCAAAGCGTCATATGAAAATATTTATAATGACGCTGTTGAAAAATTAAACCACAGAAAAATCGACGAAGCCTATAAGGAATTTGTATATCTCGGTGATTATTCCGACTCAAAAACAATGATTAACGAGTGCCGTTACAGATCCGCAAACCAATATTACGAAAATATGGAATATCAGAATGCCCTTGATGAATACTCTGAAATCAAGGACTATAAAGATGTTTCCGCAATACTCAAAAATCTCAGCAATCTGTCTGACATTATAAGTGCCGCAACCGACGCTGACACTCCTGCCGTATGGTTACGCAGTGGACTTGAATGTCCTGTCTGCCACAAAACAGACTCAGCAAGCTATACATTTGCCTTTGGTACAGACGGAAAATATTCCTTTGAAATGAAATGCAATAATCATAATGAAACTATAACAAAAACAGGAAAATATAAAATCGAAAAAAATGAAGTTTATGTTCTGGAATATCCGCAGGGTCACGCAACATGGACAGAAACAGCAAACATCATATCAATCAAACCTCTGAAAAAAGATATTGAGGGAAAAAACACCGTACTTACAATAACAAATCCATTCGCAAATACTCCGCCATTACAACTCTACGGAAATATTATTTCGGGTGATATTATTTCATTTTAATTTTTTTTGTTTTTTATTGACAAACAGATATAAATATATTAAAATATCCAAAACAAAACTTATACAGACATTTTTATGTCGGGCCGTTTCGGCAGCGGATAAAATTTTACATCTGCGGGACAGAGTTTTTAACAACTGCTCCGCAGATGTATTTTTTTATCTAAAAAAACTTTTATAGGAGAATTTTTATGAACAACGATAATTCCGCTGTAATTGATGAAATTACAAAAAAAGACAAAAAAATCGCAATGCGTGTATCGGTGGTAAGCATTATTGTAAATGTGGCTTTGTCATTATTTAAACTTATTGCCGGTATTTTTGCCGCATCGGGTGCAATGATTTCTGACGCAATACACTCTGCGTCCGATGTTTTCAGTACATTCATCGTCATAATCGGCGTAAACATTTCGGCAAAGAAAGCCGACAATGAACATCAGTACGGCCACGAAAGACTGGAATGTGTAGCCTCTATTATTCTCGCGGTAATTCTTGCGGAAACAGGCATTGGAATAGGAATAAGCGGTCTTGACAAAATATTCGCCGGAAATTATGAAAGCCTTGAAATTCCGGGCTTGCTTGCACTTATCGCCGCAGTAGTGTCGATAGCAGTAAAAGAATGGATGTTCTGGTACACAAGAGCCGCCGCAAAGAAAATAAATTCGGGTGCATTGATGGCTGACGCATGGCATCACCGCTCGGACGCTCTTTCGTCAATCGGTGCGTTTATCGGTATTCTTGGTGCAAGGCTCGGCTTCCCTATCCTTGACCCTGTCGCAAGCGTTGTTATCTGCGTATTTATCGTTAAGGCGGCTTTTGATATTTTCAAGGACGCAATAGACAAAATGATTGACAAATCCTGCGACAAGGAAACCGTTGACAAAATAGCCGCTGTAATTCGTGAACAGGACGGCGTTGAGGGAATTGACGACCTCAAAACCCGTCTTTTCGGTACGAAAATCTATGTTGATGTTGATATTTCAGCTGACGGTAATATTACGCTTACACAGGCTCATCAGATTGCCGAAGATGTTCATACATCTATCGAACAGACATTTCCTACCGTAAAGCACTGTATGGTTCACGTCAACCCGAAAATTAGTTAGGAGTGAGGAGTTAGGAGTTGTAAGAACCTTAACTTTAACAAAAAACCGCAGAGAGTTTTTTAAGACTTCTCTGCGGTTTTTTGTGTAAATTTTAAGATTAAATTACTTGCCCTCTACAAGTGACATTGTATCTCTTGCGATTACAAGCTCTTCGTTTGTAGGAATTACAAAGACGTCAATCTTTGAGTTTGGTGTTGAAATTTTTGCCTCAGCACCGTGAATTGTCTTTTCGTTGAGTTCATCGTCAATCTCAACGCCGTAATACTTCATCTGATGGCATACTTTTTCTCTGTGTGAATACTGATTTTCGCCGATACCTGCCGTAAATACAATAGCGTCACAGCCGCCGAGTGCAGCTATATAGCTTCCGATAAATTTAAGAATTTCATATTCAAGCATTTCAATCGCAAGCTTTGCTCTTTCGTTGCCCTGTTCGGCAGCGGCAGAAACATCACGGTCATCTGATGAAACACCTGAAATTCCGAGGAAACCTGACTTCTTGTTGAGAATGTAGTCCATTTCAGCAGGAGAAAGCTTTTCTTTTTCTGCAATAAATGTAACGATAGACGGGTCAAGACTGCCTGTTCTTGTTCCCATAAGGAAACCGTCAAGCGGAGTAAGTCCCATACTTGTGTCGACTACCTTTCCGCCGTCAATTGCAGTGATTGAAGAACCGTTGCCAAGGTGACAGGTGATGATTTTAAGGTCTTTTATATCCTTGCCCATAAGCTCTGCACAACGGTTGGAAACATATCTGTGTGATGTTCCGTGAAAACCGTATCTGCGGATAGCGTATTTTTCGTAATATTCATAAGGAATAGGATACATATAAGCCTTTGGCGGCATTGTTGAATGGAATGCTGTGTCAAATACCGCAACCTCAGGAACATCTTTTCCGAATACTTCCATACAAGCTCTGATACCCTGAACGTGAGCCTGATTGTGAAGCGGTGCAAGCGGAATAAGGCTTTCAATACCCTCGATAACCTTGTCGTCGATAAGTGTTGACCGGCTGAACAGTGAGCCGCCCTGCACAATACGGTGACCTACTGCCGAAACCTCCGAAAGATCCTTGATTACGCCGTATTTATCGTCAAGGAGTGCATTTTTAATCTGGATAAATGCCTCTGTATGATTGTCCATAACGACATCTGTTTCGTAAGCTCTGCCGTCGCCTGTCTTATGCTTGAAGTGTCCGCCTGCCCCTATTCTTTCACATATTCCTTTTGCAAGCACGCTTTCATCTGTCATATCAATGAGCTGATATTTCATTGATGAGCTTCCTGCATTGATTACCAATACTTTCATTTATGATTATCCTCCTGTTTTTTATTGCAAAAAATGCATTTTATATTTATAATGATAATACAAAGGCAAAATAAATTCAATATTTTTTTGTCAATAATGCGTAATTTTTTAACAAAAAGATAAAATAAATATGAGCGTGGAGTGTGGAGAGTGAAGTTGTTGTGGGAAAGTTGAGTGAATTAAGATGAAAATATCCTCTGTAATATGCGAATACAATCCGTTTCACAACGGTCATAAGCTGATGCTTGAATATATGCGAAAAAACGGTGCAACACACATTGTCGCCTGTATGAGCGGGAATTTTACTCAGCGTGGGGATTTTGCCGTATTCAACAAGTGGCAAAGAACAAAAACGGCTCTTTTAAACGGTGCCGACCTCGTTGTTGAACTGCCCGTATCGTTTTCCTGTGCAAATGCCGAAAGATTTGCACTCGGCGGAGTTTATATTCTTAACGCAATCGGCTGTGCTGACGAAATATGCTTTGGCAGTGAATGCGGCGATATCGAACTGCTGAAAAAAGCCTGCAATGCTGTAACCGACAGCGGAATTTCCGACAGCATAAAAAAATATTCTTCCTGCGGAATTACCTTTGCCGCCGCCCGTGAAAAAGCTGTGTGTGATATTTACGGCAAGGAACTTTCGGATATTCTCTCTCAGCCGAACAATATTCTTGCACTTGAATACCTTAAAGCACTCAAAAAAACCGAAAGTACAATAATCCCGACAACAGTAGCAAGAGCAGGTGCAAATCACGACAGCACTGAAACCTCAGACAACATCGCCTCAGCATCATTTATCCGTCAGCTTATATACGAAAGAAACAGCGAATATTTAAAATATATTCCCCAAAATACTTTTGACACGGTAAATACTGCCCTGTCTTCCCTGCCCGAATGTCAGCGGATAAAAAAACTCGAAAATGCTGTGCTTTACCGTCTGCGTACAATGGATAAGGACGACTTTGCAGGACTTCCCGATATCAGCGAGGGACTTGAAAACAGACTGATGTCTGCTGTTAAAAATTCGCTTTCCTATGACGAAATTATGCAGGAAACAAAATGTAAACGATACACGCTTGCAAGAATAAGAAGATGTATTCTCAACGCTTTTCTCGGAATAACAAAACAAAACAGCCCCGAATTGCCGCCTTATATCCGTGTACTCGGTTTTAACGAAAAAGGGCGTGAAATACTCCGTATTATGCGTAAAAGTGCTGCTCTGCCAATCATAATGCGTTATGCTGATATCATAAGTCTTTCCGGTGAATGTCAGAAAACCTTTGCATTTGAAAGCAGATGTGATGATATTTATTCTTTATCCGAAAAAAATATTCTTAAATGTGGAAAAAATTATACTGAAAATATTATAAGAATATGATATAATACTTATGAACTTAAATCCAAGCATTAAATCTATGATAGGAATGATTATTTTGTCATTAAGCGTTAAAGAAATAACCACAGAAGAATTCGGACACTGCGTTATGATTACGGACAATAATCTGCAAATTATCGTAACGATTGACTATGGCCCGAGAATTGTAAGTATTACCGAAAATTCAGAGCCTAATCTGATTTATCACGAAAGAGATAAGGAATTTCACCGCTGTCACGGTCATAAAATGAGACTGACTATTGACCGCCCGTCAAACACACTGTATTGCGACAACTCTCCCGTTATGTACTCACTGCTTGACGACGGTATTAAATTCACCCAGACAATAACGGAGCCTTTGCCGCTTGAAATTTCAATGGATATTCTACCCGGCAACGAAATCGGACAGCTTATGGTGGTTCACAGCGTCGTAAACAAATCAAAAGAGCCTGTTAAGCTTTCCATTTACACCGAAACGCCGTTCAGACACGAGGGATTCGTGTTTGTGCCGCAGAGCAACATCACCGAACACGACAAGCCGAGCCGCATACTCACTCTGTGGGATAATTCAAAATGGACGGACAGACGACTCTATATAGGCAATCAGTATGTTACCGTACAGGGAAATCAAAATCCGTCAAGACTTAAAATCGGTTCAAACAACACAGCCGGCTGGTGCGGATATATCAGCGGCATAAATTCCTTCATAAAACGCTATATTCACAACAGAACGGCACTATATCCGTTTTGTCACTGTTCAACATACGCAACGGCAAACGACAAATATGTAAGTATTCAGACATCAAGCCCGTTTTACAGAATTGAACCGCTTGAAGCCGCAAGGCATGTTGAAAACTGGATTTTCCCACATGCAAATTATATTTGTACACCGACCGATGAACGCTCAATAGACAACTTTATAAATTCTTTTTAATAATTCATAATTCATAATTATTAAAGAGCCGTTGGTTTATACTCTGAGATAAATTTAATAAAAATATTAAAGCGGATACAGTATTGCACTGTATCCGCTTTGAACTTTTCACAATAAAAAATTGCGGGTGCAGGGTATCATACCCTGCCGAGGTCAAGGGCGAGCAGCCCTTGTGGGGTTTGGGGCAAAGCCTCAATTATTTAAGAACGCTGATGAGAACACCGGCAGCAACAGCTGAACCGATAACACCGGCTACGTTTGGTCCCATTGCGTGCATAAGAAGGAAGTTTGCAGGGTTTTCCTCCTGACCGACCTTCTGTGAAATACGTGCAGCCATAGGAACGGCTGAAACACCGGCTGAACCGATAAGAGGATTAACCTTGCCGTGAGTTGCCCAGCACATAATCTTTCCGAACAGTACACCGCAAGCTGAACCGATGCAGAATGCAACAAGTCCGAGAACAATAATACCGAGTGTCTTTGGTGTAAGGAACAGCTGACCTGTTGCCGTTGCACCGACTGTAACGCCGAGGAATATTGTTACGATGTTCATAAGTTCGTTTTGAGCTGTCTTTGCGATTCTTTCAACAACACCGCTTTCTTTGAACAGGTTGCCGAGCATAAGCATACCAACAAGCGGAGCAGCGTCAGGAAGAAGAATTGCAACAAGTACAACAACGATAATCGGGAAAAGTATCTTTTCGAGCTTTGATACAGGACGGAGCTGTCCCATAACGACTGAACGCTCTTTCTTTGTTGTGAGAAGTCGCATAATAGGCGGCTGAATAATAGGCACAAGTGCCATATACGAATATGCGGCAACCGCAATAGGTCCGAGAAGCTGAGGTGCAAGCTGTGATGTTACGAAAATAGCGGTAGGACCGTCTGCACCGCCGATGATTGCGATTGAACCGGCTTCATTTGAAGCAAAGCCAAGAAGTGTTGCACCGATAAATGTAATAAAGATACCAATCTGTGCAGCAGCACCGAGGATAAAGCTCTTCGGATTTGCGATAAGAGGACCAAAGTCTGTCATAGCACCGATTCCGAGGAATATAAGCGGCGGGAATATACCGAGGTGTACACCCTGATACAGATAATAGAACAGTCCGGCGTTTTCAGTGTAGTTATAATAAGTTACACCGTTAAGAACCGTTGTGGTGTATGACGCAGGGTCAAGACCCTTTGCAAGAATTTCTGCCTCTGTGAGCATTTCGTGTACAGGGTTTGCCATAATGCCCGGGAAGATGTTTACGAGCAGCATACCGAACGCAATAGGCAAAAGCAAAAGCGGTTCATACTGCTTTTTGATAGCAAGAAACATAAGTACAAACGATATTGCCATCATTACATAGTTTTCCCATGTAAGAGAACATAAGCCCGAATCTTTAAAAAGGCTTGTGATAATATTGCCAAGCTGATTTAAAATATCCATCAATTAACTTCCTTTCTGATTTATTATTGCCGATTTTCATCTGTTAAAAAATGCGTAAATTCCGACTGTATGTCAGAAAGGTCTGGTGTTTTCGATAACACCTGCATTTCCCCAAGCCGAACGTGCGTTGCGTGAACGTTTTACGGATTTAATCTTGTGTGATTTTCCGCCGTAAACAGCGTCAACAGCTGCTGCGATAACAGCAATAATCTCATCAGGAATTCCGCCGTCATTGTCCGCAGATGTGTTTTCTGCAACAGGCGTAACGGTTTCAGCGGCTTTAACAGTTGTTTCCTGAGCTTTCTGCTCTGCTTTTTTCTGCTTGCGTTCAGCTGCTTTCTTCTGAACTGCCTGAATTATCTTACCGTATATTGTGATAACAAGTATCAGAAGTATCAATACGGCAAATACAATAATAAAGCCTGCAAGCAGCAATGTCAGTGCCAGATCCATTTTTCCAATCCCCCTTTTTATTTTATACCTGTTCGCAAAGTTTTTACAAACAAGCAATAACTTTTATTATTATAACTTAATTCCGACAAATTTTCAATGCAAAAAATATACGAATTTTAAATTTTTAATAATATTCTATACCAAAAAACAGGTTGCCTTTATCAATAACTGAACTCAGTGCAAACAGTGGCGGTCACAACAGCTCCACTCTCCACACTCCACTCTCATATTAAGGAGCAAACGGCGTCGCCCATTTCGGAACAGGAAACCTTTGTTGTGCCTTCGGTGTATATGTCGGGTGTTCTTGTTGTTTTGAGAACCTCTGAAACAGCCTTTTCGATTGCGTCGGCAGCCTCAGGCTCGTCAAGTGAATAACGCAGCATCATTGCAACCGAAAGAATTGTTGCAAGCGGATTTGCAATGCCTTTGCCGGCAATATCGGGTGCTGAACCGTGAATAGGCTCATACATACCGCATTTTGTACTGTTAAGGCTTGCAGAAGCCAACATTCCGATTGAACCGCTTATCATTGACGCTTCGTCCGAAAGAATGTCGCCGAAAATATTTGATGTAACTATAACATCAAACTGTTTAGGATCTCTTACAAGCTGCATTGCACAGTTGTCAACATAAAGATGATTGAGTTCAACCTCAGGATATTCCTCAGAAATTTTTATCATTGTCTTTCTCCACAGGCGTGAAGAATCAAGGACATTTGCCTTATCAACGCTTGTCAGCTTTTTGTTTCTCTTCATAGCCATATCAAAAGCAACTCTTGCAATTCTCTCAATTTCGTTTACATTATATTTTTCGGTATCGTAAGCGGCAGGAACTCCGTCCTCCTCAAAATTTCCTCTTTTGCCGAAATAAATTCCGCCCGTAAGCTCTCTTACAATCATTATGTCCATAGCGTCGCCGATAATTTCGGGTTTAAGCGGTGAAGCGTTACGCAGAGGTTCAAATATTACAGCCGGACGGAGATTTGCAAAAAGTCCCAAAGCACCTCTTATTCCGAGCAAACCTGCCTCAGGACGATTGTTGCCGGGCTGATTGTCCCATTTCGGACCTCCGACAGCACCCAGAAGAACGGAATCCGAGGCTTTACACTTTGTGATTGTTTCCTCAGGAAGCGGAACTCCCGTTGCATCTATTGCACAGCCGCCGAGCAGTGCCTCATCATAAGTTACAGTAAAACCGAATTTGTCAGCGGTTTTGTTGAGTACCTTTACAGCCTCGTTTACGATTTCAGGGCCTATTCCGTCGCCTTTAAGCAACACGATATTGTAGTTTTTCATAGTTTAACTTCTCCTTATTTTCTGCGGTATGACCGCTTTTTCCAAAATAAATTATAATTCGCTTTTTGCGATTAGTCAAGACGATGTTAAAGGACAACTTCAGAAAGAACCTGTCCTATCGGGTCGTGAATGACAATATCGGCACGGCTGTCAAATGAAGTTTCCGATTTATTCAGAAGAATTACCGTTTTCCCACGGAAATAATCAAGAAAACCGGCCGCAGGATATACATTAAGTGATGTTCCGCCGACAATAAGAACCTCGACATTGGAAATATATCTTATTGCGTTTCTTACTGTTTCATCGTCAAGACCTTCCTCATAAAGCACGACATCAGGTTTGATAATTCCGCCGCAGCTGCATTTCGGAATACCCTTGCTTTCACTTATTGCCTTTACATCATAGAATTTATGACAGTTCATACAGTAGTTTCTGTGAACCGAGCCGTGAAGCTCAAATACATTTTTACTTCCTGCAAGCTGATGAAGTCCGTCAATATTCTGAGTTACAACGGCTTTCAGCTTACCCTGCTGTTCAAGTTTTGCAAGTGCGATATGTGCCTTATTCGGATTTGCGGAAAGACATATCATCTTATCACGGTAAAAATCGTAAAAATCCTCCGTCCTGTTCATAAAAAATGTATGACTGAGGATTGTTTCAGGCGGAAATTTATATTTCTGATTATAAAGTCCGTCAACACTTCTGAAATCAGGTATTCCGCTTTCGGTTGAAACCCCTGCACCGCCGAAAAACACAATATTATTACTTTCGTCTATCACTTTTTTGAGTTCGTCATACATAATACAGCCGTCCTTTCCTTAATATCGGGGCTTTGCCCCAAACCCCACAAAGGCTGCTCGCCCTTGACCTCGGCAGGTGGCGGAGTGCCTCCGCCGGCAATTTGCGTTCAAAATTTATTATTACAACAACTGATTGTACGCATATTAAACTTAATGCAAATTATTATATTTCCTGCACCCGCAATTTTTATATGCTTATTTATTATAGCACAAATTTCATTTGTAAAATATATATAATTTTACATTTATGCAATTTTTTACATCAAAAAACGCTTTGACAATAGTTGACAATAGAAATAAGCAACTATATAATAATACTAAAATACTACTGAAAGGCGTTTTAAAATGAAAATTTCTACAAAAGGCAGATATGCACTGCGTGTTATGATTGAACTTGCCTCGGCAGACAGTGAAAAATATATTTCAACAAAAACTATATCCGAACATCAGAATATATCCGAAAAATACCTTGAACAGATTATTTCCTCTCTTAACCGTGCCGGAATGGTAAAAAGCACAAGGGGTGCAATGGGCGGATACAAGCTCTTAAAATCTCCGGACGAATACACTGTCGGTATGGTTTTACGCAGCGTCGAGGGCAGTCTGGCACCGGTTGCGTGTCTTGAAGACAAAAAAAACAAGTGTCCACGCAGTAATGACTGCATTTCGCTTTATGTATGGCAGAAAATCTATGAGGCTGTCAATGATGTTGTTGACAAGATTACAATTCAGGACCTCATTGACCACAAAAACAGCACCTCAGAAAACGCCGATAATTATGTGATATGACAGTTTCAGTTTTCAGTGGACAGTTGATAGTCTTTTGAAATTTATAAAAACACAAAATCGGGGATTTTAAGAAAAAACTTAAAATCCCCGATTTCTTTTTGCTTATTTGTAAAAATTAAACATTTACGCCATAGTTACGGCAGAGTGCTTCAAGTCCTCCCTTAAAGCCTGATGCAACAGCGTTGAACTTCCATTCGCCGTTTCTGCGGTAAATTTCGCATACTACAAGGCTGGTTTCGATTGAAAATTCTTCTTCGAGGTCAAATTGAAGAAGTGTTTCGCCTTGAAGGTCAAATTCATCTCTCATTCTTGCAAGACGAACATAAGCATTAGAAACCTGTCCGAAATTCTGTCTTCTCTGATCTGCCTCAAAAATTGTAACAGCAACGGCAATTCTCTCGACGTCCTGCGGAATTTTTGTGAAGTCAATAACGATAACCTCGTCGTCACCGTCACCACTTCCCGTAAGGTTGTCGCCCTGATGCACAACGGCACCGTCTGCACCTACAAGATTGTTGTAGAATACAAAGTCTTCGTCACGGCGAACCTTGCCGTTCGCACCGAGAAGAAATACCGATGCGTCAAGGTCGAAATCGTAGCCGCCGTCATACTTGTTTGTATCCCAGCCGAGTCCGATAAGTCCGAGTTTGAGTGAATTGTCGATTGTTACTCTTTGTCCTTTTGTTAAGCTGACTGCCATTTTAAAATGCCTCCTGTGTTGAATTTTATTTTAATTTTAATTAAAAGCCAAATCTGTGTGCAAGCTCCGTTATAGTGTTATCCCTTGTAGGCTGACCTATTGCGTTGAATTTCCATTCGCCGTTTCTGCGGTAAACCTCACCGAATACCATTGCGGTCATTCCGTCATAATTTTCCGAAAGATTGTAGATACAGAGTTCTTTGTTTGTTTCAGCGTCAACAAGGCGGATAAACGCATTTTCAATCATACCGAAATGCTGATTTCTTTCCTTTGCCTTGTAGATATTTACAACAAAAACAACCTTTTGATATTTTTCAGGCATATCACGCAGGTTTACAAGAATCTGTTCGTCGTCGCCGTCGCCGCCGCCCGTGAGATTATCGCCCTGATGTGAAACACAGCCGCTTATATGCCTGAGATTTCCAAAATAAACGATGTCCTCTTTTTTTGCGATTACGCCGCTTTGGTCAATAAGAAAAGCCGTTGCGTCACAGTCAAAATCGTATTCTTCGTGTTTCTGAAGAAGCGGACTTTGTTTTTGTGCCTCGTCCCAGCCAAGTCCTATGCGAATCCATTTCAGCGAGCTGTTGCCTTTTGTGAGGTCAACTTTCTGACCTTTTTGAAGATTTACTGACATTTAAAAAAACACCTCCGAATGTCTGATAATGCAAAATTCAATTCATAATGCATAATTCATAATGCATAATTACTATACATTGTCAACTATGAATTATGAAGTAATATCAGGGCTGACGGATTTACTCCGCCAGCCGTTGACATTAACTTTTTAAACCGGGAATTGCGGGTGCAGGTGTCGCCCACACCTGCCGGGGTCAAGGGCGAGCAGCCCTTGCAGGGTTTGGGACAGAGTCCCGACACTCAGTGCTTCAAGAAAAAACAGAAAATTAAACTTTATTTATTTTTCTTTTTTTCGATTGAGTTGACTATTGCTTTTCTTATCATATCGACAGGGATAATCGAAACAGCCATAACAAGTACAACAAGCCACTCCTGCCATGTCAGACCGTAACAGTCAAATATCTGCTGTCCGAGATATGTGAGTGCAACCTGTATAACAACAATCAAGCCCATAATCTTGAAATAGCCCTTATTTTCACCGATATGTTCAAATACATTTACTTTGTCGGTTCTTACATTCAGTGAGTTGAATACTGCAACAAATATGAAGAAACAGAAATAACCGGTTAAGAGATAGTTCTTTGTATCTATTGCCGTTCCGCCTGCGTTAAGACCTCTGAAAAAGTTCCAGATCGGGTTTCCGAGCCAAAGCTGTGAAATGAGCATAAAGAAACTGAGGATAAATGTCCATACCGTACATAGTGCAAGCTGGGATTTCATCTTCTTGCTGATAATGCTTTCGTCACGGCGTTTCGGCTTTTCGTGCATATAGCGTTTGAGTGCCGGTTCTCCGCCGAGTGCAAGTGCTGCGAGAGTATCCATTACAAGGTTTACCCAGAGAATCTGTGTGATTGAAAGCGGGTTTGAGAGTTCGAGCAGCGGCATAACAAATGAAATGAGAACCGCTGAAATATTGATTGAAAGCTGGAATACAATAAACTTTCTGATATTGTTGAAGATTGTTCGTCCATAAAGAATAGCCTTGTCGATAGAATTGAAGTTATCGTCAAGAATAACAATGTCGCTGGCTTCCTTTGCTACCTCAGTACCGCCGCCCATTGCAAAACCAACGTCGGCTTTTTTCAGTGCAGGTGAGTCGTTTACGCCGTCGCCCGTCATACCTACAACAAGGTTAAGCTCCTGTGCAAGTCTTACAAGACGGCTCTTGTCTGTCGGCAACGCTCTTGCAACAACACGGATATTCGGGATAACCTTCTTGATTTCGTCATCGCTCATCTTTGCAAGCTCATCAGATGTGAACACAAGGTCTGTGTCCTCTGTGAGAAGTCCTGCGTCCTTTGCGATTGCAACTGCGGTTTCTTTTCTGTCGCCTGTAATCATTACAACCTGAACGCCTGCACCACGAACCTCTTTGATAGCTGTGATTGATTCAGGACGAACCTCGTCACGAATACCGATAACGCCGATAAGAGTCCATTCGCCCTCGGGGAGCTTGTCGTCTTGGAGCATTTCGTCAGCAGTTGCAACGGCAAGAACACGGATTGCCTTGTTTGCAAGCTCGTCAATTTTCTGATTGAGAACCTTTCCGTCAAATTTTGCCTTATTGCCGCTCTGGTCATAATAATATTTACATTTTTGAAGTATTTTTTCAGGGGCACCCTTTATAAGAGTCATATTATGGCTGCCCTTTACACTTGTTGCACTGTATTTGTTTGTGCTGTTAAACGGAACAGACGCAACAGGTGTTACATCAAATTTATCCTCAGAATCCGCAACATAAGCAAGAACGGCTCTTTCTGTCGGGTTGCCGCCGACAACCTTCATCTTGTCGCCTGTGCCTGTAACTATTGCGTTTGTGTTGTGTTTGAGTGCAAGAGAAAGCATATCCTTTGCCTTGCCCTTGATATCTGCGTGAGTTTTAGCCTCAGTGCCTTCACCGTCAAGGAAAATTACTGCTTCAAGCTTACCCTTTGTGATTGTACCTGTCTTATCACTGAAAAGAATGTTAAGGCTTCCTGCTGTTTCAAGACCGTTTATCTTACGGACAAGAACGTTGTCTTTGAGCATTTTCTTCATATTGATTGAGGAAACTATCGCAACCATAAGCGGAAGTCCCTCCGGAACAGCCATAACGATAATTACTACCGCAAACATTACGGCTTGTACGAGGTCTTTGAAGATATTAAGAACAATATCAGGCTGTGCAAAATATGCAGCAGGACCTGCACCGCCGTTTATAAGCATTGCCTGTACAAGATATGCAACGGCTATTGCGATACCGCCGATATAGCCAAATTTACTGATACCCTTTGCAAGCTTTGCAAGCTTTACCTGTAACGGCGACTCTCTGTCGTCGTTTATCTGCAATTCGCTTGCAATCTGTCCGTAAACAGACTTGTCGCCGACTGTTGTAACTTCCATTACGGCGTTACCTGAACATACAACGGCACCTCTGAATACCTTATATTCATTGAGGAAGTCCATTGATTCCTCCGTATCGACATAATTTTCAGGAACGGCAACTTTTTTTGCCTCTTTGCTTTCGCCGTTAAGTACCGACTGGTCAACGGAAACCGTTCCGTCAACAATAATACCGTCGGCCGGAATTTTGTCGCCGCTTTGCAGAAGAATACAGTCGCCTACAACTATATCGTTGATTGAAACCTCTGCGATTTCACCGTTGCGGTAAATCTTACATTTAATAAGTGAGGCTTCCTCCTGCAACTTCTGGAAAGCGTTTTCGTTGTTGTATTCGGAATAAGTGGAAACGAATGTTGCGATGATTACCGCCGCCGCAATACCTACTGTTTCATACCATTCGGTATCGCCTATGCCGGCAAAATAGTGCAGGCACATAAAGATGACATTCAGCAGAAGTGCAACGCAGAGAATCTTAATCATAGGGTCTCCGAAATTGCCGAGGAGCTTCTGCCAGAACGACTCCCGCTTTTGCTCGGTCAGACGGTTGTCGCCGTGCTTTTCTTTTGAGAGCCTTACCTGCTCATCAGTCAGACCAAAGGTTTTCATAGTTTTTTCTTCACTCCAAAAATCAATTACACGCCGTATTTTTATACATCGGAACATATTAAAACATCATTATAATTCTGTACAATAATATACCAATATATAACAATGGCGATAGCAATATTTTATAACTTTATTCTGTCTTTGTCAATATAATACGGATAATACCAAGTGAAATTTTGTCGAATATTTACACCGCAAAATATCTTTTTGTTTTTATTGCGTTTTTGTGTCCTTATCCCCTGTGCCATAAAAATAATTGTACATCTCATCAAGCAAATCCTCAGTTACGGAAAAACCGCTTCCGTCGCCGATAACATTATCCATACTGCAATTCGGACACAATGCGGTCTTTTCTTTTCCAATATCAGAAATCCAGTCCTTTATATCTGACGGACTGAACAATTTTCTGCAATAATAGCAACCGCAAATTTTACTTTGGCTTATACTTTTTTCATTGAATACTGCCTGTGCTGCCACCTTATAAATTTTTGTACTTCTTCTTATCGGATTCGGATAAATAATTTTTCCAAAGCGTTTTCCACAGCTATTACATTCCCATCTTTCGCTCTCTTTTGAAATAATATAACCACCGAGTACATATTCTTTGTGTTCCAGTTTCTTTTCAAGTTTATCATTCCAAGAAGGTCTGCCCCATAATATCCAAGCTACATTATCTGATAAACAATAAGGGCAATTTGGTCTGATAACTTTTTCGATTTTTTGATTATCCATAAATATCCTCCTGTTCATTTTCATCAAACAATATATCCAACAGTCTGTAAAAAGCACGTGTATCCTGAAAATCCGAAAGTACCGAAACCTGACCGTCACCTGCCTCAATAATCTTCCAGCTGTCGTCTTTCAGCTGGGCATAATCAACTGTATAAAACGGACTTGAAAGACACTTGTATTTTTCAATAAGATTTTTCGGCGGTTCAGGTGCATAAACAGACTGTCCTGAATTTCTGCTGACAGTTGCAACATTATTATTCATATAGAACACTCTGTATTCGTTGGTTTTATCACCGTACTTTTTAAGGTCCAGAAATTCTTTGATACAAATTCCTCCAGTATATAAACTGCCCCTGTATTCGAGAAATGTTGCTATAAGCTGTCTGAATGTATCTTCACTTATATCTGTGCTTATACATTTCGGAAAATCCGTGCCTTTTACTGATTTTACATAATCCTTTATCATAAATCTGCTGAAATGCTTTTTTACTTCCGGATAATCTATTTCATCAGGATTATCATAAACTATCATCTTTGCCGTATCGTCTTTCAGTTCGGGATATATATTCGGGAACGAGTGCATTTTTTCGTATTCCTCAGGCTTAGTAATGAGGTATATATTTTTGCTTTACAGTTTATAATAAAAATCGGCATATACATTTGGTTTCACCATCCAACCCCTGTATATTGCAGACACAGGCTGTTCTGATTTTTTGTTTAATCTGATTTTGCTGTTCTGAATAAAATCATCATAAGAAAACAGAAAAATATCAAAAGAATTATTTTCTTTTACAGCATTATATTCGACACTGTAATTTGCATCTGTTTTGTTTATGTTAAAATAATCTGACGGAAATAATATTGCTTTCATAACATTTTTCCTTTCTTCAATGCTTGTAACGGTCACTTTATATACATTATAATATATTCACATAATCAATACAAGGGTCACAACGAAAAAACAGGGAAACCGCACAAAAACGGTTCCCCTGCCAGTCCTCTTTTTTGATGTTATGTTTTAAGCGTAAATTACTTGTTTACCTCTGATTCGTTTACAAGCTTTTTAGCGAGATTCATAACTTCTTTTCTCTGCTTCGGTGTGAGGTTACGAACAACGAAGAGAAGCTCTACTTCGTACTTTGTTGTTGCGTGTGTACGATATTTGAGACCCTCGTCTTCATCAGCAGCACCTGAGTGAATGTCGGCAACGGCAGCTTCAAGCTCGTCCTCAACGCCTTCAAGAAGCTGTGTGTAGTTGATGTTGAACACCTTAGCAATCTTGATGAGTGTGTTGATGTCAGGCTTTGTTTTGCCTGTTTCGTAATAGGTGTAGGTTGAGCGTTCGATTTTCAGACGGTCAGCAACCTGCTGCTGAGTGAGTCCGCACTCGTGTCTGTAATACTTGAGCCAATAAGAAATCATACTGTACATAATTTTCTGCCTCCGTTTTTTTATAAATAATCTTGTATTTATATTATATAACATATTTTTTATTTAGTCACGCACTTTCAAAAAGTTTCACAAAAAATTCATAATCTTATGAATAAAAACGTTATATTGACTATTTTTAAGTCGAATTTTGTTGATAATTTATAAAATAAAACGAAGAAAAATTCAAGTTTTATTTCTAAAAAATTTATTTTTATTATATATCACATAAGAAATTGTATTTTTTCTCTCCAAAAATTAAAAAACAGTGATTTTTTACCATTATACATTATTACTTTCTAAAAATTTTGGGATTATTTTTTAAAACCGTGAATTTTTGGCTCTTTTCTTCCATTCGTAATTATCATACATAAACAAATCACTTAAAAATTATTCTTTTTTTGTCACAATATCAAAAATACTGCATTAACTGCAATAGTCCTCAATAAGTCTGTTAAGTTCCTTTTTCGTATTGACCTCTATCCCCTTTTTCAGCATTTCCGTGTCTGCCTGCGGAAGACTGCTGACATAAACATCGCTGACATACAGCGGCTCTGACGATGATTTTTTGAACACGGCAATTTTCCCGTTATATTCTGATATAATATAACCGTCGCTTTCGTCCTTTGAGATTTCGCTTTCACTCTGCACAACCGACTGTGTATCGGCGTCTATATTATCCTTTGCCATTGTTTCAGGCAAAGACGGAAGAATTACCGATGTTATAATTATGCACATAAACAAAAAACAACCCGTAACCGTAACTAATTTTTTCATTTTAATACCACCTCTGTCTGTATTTTTTGGAAAAAATTACGCAATTATTCATAATAAATAATAATTTTTTCAACAAAATATAGATATTGAACACCAAAATTTCAATTTTTTAAAATTTTATTCCATTTTTTTAATTTTATGGTATAATAACATAGATAACCTATAAAAACTTAATATATAAACTTTTTCTCAATGTCATTATGTACCGTCCTGTCGTCCGGGAATTTCAGTGCAAACTCATAAACTTACAGCGGGGCTTGCCCCGTTTTATTTCGGGAGGTTGTTTAAATATATGAGAAAAACCGATATAAGCAAGTACACTGACGAAAGCGGTGCTTCCGGCTCTGTATCTGCTTCATCAATCGCAAAAAGAACTTTTTCCGTAATCGGAAAAGTTCTTTTAACGGGGCTTCTGATTATGCTTATAACAGGCATTGTTATCGGTATTTCAATGATATTCTATATTATTGACATATCAAATGAGCCGCTTAACATTGACCTGCACAAAACAAAGCTTAATCTTACAAGTTTTATATATGTTCAGAACGATAACGACGAATGGGAAGAATATCAGCAGCTTTATTCTTCCGAAAACAGAGTCTGGGTCGATTATCAGGATATTCCTAAGATAATGATTGACGCTCAGGTAGCTATTGAGGACAAGCGTTTCTGGGATCACAGCGGCGTTGACTGGTACAGAACAACGGGTGCCGTGCTGAGCCTTGTAAGCGGCAGGGCGGAATACGGCGGTTCTACCATAACCCAGCAGCTTATCAAGAATATCACCGATGACAACGAGGTAAGTATCACAAGAAAACTCCGTGAAATTTTCAGAGCCTTAAAGCTCGAAAAGGAATACACAAAGGACGAAATCATCGAGGCTTACCTTAATGTAGTAAACTTCGGCAGCGGCTGCCGTGGCGTTCAGTCGGCGGCAAACCTTTATTTCAACAAGGACATTCGGGACTGCTCGATTGCCGAATGTGCGGCTATTGCAGGAATAACACAGAACCCTGCCGCATATAATCCGCTGACTTATCCCGAAAACAACAAAGAACGTCGTGAAACGGTAATTCAGGCAATGTATGATCAGGAAAAAATCACCGGGGAACAGTATGATCAGGCGATGAATGAATCCGAAAATATGAAATTCGTAGGATATGTTATGGAAGAAGACGACGATGAACAAAGCGAATGGAACTGGTATATTGACCGTCTGTTCCGTGATGTTGTTGACGGACTTCAAAAGGAACTTAACATAGGTCTTGACTATGCAGAAGATAAAATCTACAAGGAGGGTCTTAAAATTTACTGTGCAATGGACAAAAAAGCACAGGAAATTGCCGAGAAAAAGGTCAGGGAATGGGAAACACCTGCCGACACCTCCTTGCAGGTGGGTTATATGATGATGGATTTTGAAGGTCGTGTTCTTGCAACCGTGGGCGGCCGTCAGGAAAAAGACGGACGTCTTTTGTGGGACAATGCAACACAGTCGGTTTTACAGCCCGGTTCAACAATCAAGCCCGTTTCTTCTTATGTGCTTGCACTCGAAGACAAGAAAATAAATTATTCATCAATGATTTCGGATACTCCTACATCAGACTGGGGCTATGTTGACGGAAACCTTGTTTCAGGTCCTAACAACTGGTATCAGCAGTATTACGGCAATATTACGGTGACAAGGGCGTTGAACATCTCGTCAAACGCAGCAACCGTTAATGTTCTTAAAATGGTAGGACTTGACAGAAGCTACAGCTTCCTGACGGAAAAGCTTAATTTCAAAAACCTTGATCCCGAACAGGACAGGAAAAATCTTGCCGGTCTTTCAATCGGCGGTTTTTACGGCGGTGCTACCGTACAGGAAATGACAGCCTCATATCAGATGTTCTGCAACGGCGGCTACTACTATGAGCCTTACACCTATTACTATGTCACGGACAGTGACGGAAACGTAATACTTGACAACAGGGACAGAGGCAAGCCCGACCAGATTATTTCAGGCGAAACATCAACAATTATGAACAGACTTCTTTACGATGTCGTAAATTCAGGCGGCGAGGCTCTCGGCTACCGTGCAAAGATACCCGGCTGGGACATTATCGGCAAAACCGGTACAACCGATAATTCGTGTGACAACTGGTTTGTCGGTGCTTCACCTTATGCCGTTGCGGGAATCTGGACAGGTCACTCGACCAGCAGCTCCCCTATCGCAATAGACGAACAGGGAAAATGCGGTTATCTGTGGCGTGATATTATGGAGGAATGGCTCAAATACAAGGATAGCAAATCCTTTGTTCTTTCCGATAATGTTGAACAGCATAATTTCTATAAATCCTCGGGACTTTTAACAAACAACATCTCGGGAAATGATATAGGTACGGGCTATTATACAAGCGACAATATGCCTGTATATTCAAAGCCTGCTTCTCATTCATCAAACAACGGAGATAACGAAAACAGCAATAACAGTGAAAACAGTGACAGCAGCAATGAAAGCAGTAATACCGACGAAAGCAGCAGTGAATCAGGCACATCTGATGAATCATCTGCTGAAAGCGGTACCGAAAGTACAGATACGCCGTCGGAGTCGGAAAGCTCGTCATCAGAAGGTTCAAAGCCGTCAGAGGAAATCGGGCCGGGGGAAAACAGCGGTACTCAGGAAAGTACAGCAGAAACCCCTGCGGCAGCATAAAATCAGCAAAATAAAAATTACAAATATTAAGGAGTTTTAGTTTATGGTACAGGTAGCAGTAATGGGATACGGTGTTGTAGGCTCAGGCGTTGTTGAGGTTCTTACCGAACACCACGACAGCATTGCCAAGCGTGCAAAAGAGGAAATCAACATCAAGTATATTCTTGACATCAGAGATTTCCCCGGAAGTCCTTTCAGCGACAAATTCACCAAGGATTTCAATGAAATTCTCAACGATGACGAAGTTAAGGTTGTAGCCGAAGTTATGGGAGGCACAAATCCTGCCTATGAATTTACAAAAAAATGTCTTTTGAGCGGCAAAAGCGTTGTTACATCAAACAAAGAGCTTGTTGCAACAAAAGGTGCCGAGCTTCTTGAAATCGCAAGACAAAATAATGTCAACTATCTCTTTGAGGCAAGCGTTGGCGGCGGTATTCCTATCATCAGACCTATCAGCCAGTGCCTTGCAGCCAATGAAGTAATCGAAATCGCCGGTATTCTCAACGGTACAACAAACTTCATTCTTACAAAAATGATTCGTGACCATATGTCCTTTGAGGACGCACTCAAAATGGCACAGCAGCTTGGCTATGCAGAACGCAACCCTGCCGCTGACGTTGAAGGTGCCGACGCCTGCCGTAAAATTTGTATCCTCGCTTCCCTTGCATACGGCAAGCACGTTTATCCTGAGAGCGTACATACTCAGGGTATTACGGAAATCACTCTTGAAGATGTTGCCTATGCGTCATCATGGGGCGGCGTAATCAAGCTCATAGGTCAGGTTAAGCGTCTTGAAAACGGCAAGCTCGACATCACGGTTGAGCCTATGTTCATCGAAAAATCAAGTCAGCTTGCAAATGTTGACGATGTATTCAACGGTATTCTTGTCCGTGGCGACGCAACAGGCGATGTTGTATTCTACGGCAAGGGTGCAGGAAAGCTGCCTACCGCAAGTGCTGTTGTAGCTGATATAATCGACTGTGTAAAGCATCTTAACGCAAGAAAGTATCTCTACTGGGCTGACGGCACAAACGACTATGTAACTCCTTATGAGGACACATCTTACGCTATATATGTACGAGCTGAGGCAGACAACAAAACGGCTGTTTTCGACAAAGCTATGCAGCTTTTCTCAAACGCCCGTGCAATAGTAAGAGCAAACGCTCCCGAAAACGAGATTGCGTTTGTAACGGACGCTATGACTGTTTCACAGCAGGAAAAAGCACTCAAAGCACTTGCTGACTGCGGTGCAGTAATAAAGTCAAAAATCCGTATTTCGGATTTATAATAAAAAAGAAATTTTTTTGGGGGAGAAAAAATGAGTCTTATCGTACAAAAATTTGGCGGAAGCTCTGTCGCAGACGCCGAAAGAGTTTTTAACGTCGCAAGAATTGTCACAGACACATACAAAAAAGGCAACAAAGTTGTCGTTGTTGTATCTGCACAGGGTGACACAACGGATGACCTTATCGAAAAGGCAAATGAAATCAATCCTGACGCTTCAAAAAGAGAAAGAGATATGCTTCTTGCCGCAGGTGAGCAGATTTCAATAGCACTGCTTGCAATGGCTATTGAAAAGCTCGGTTTCCCTGTTGTTTCTCTTCTGGGCTGGCAGGCAGGTTTTCAGACATCATCAGCCTATACATCTGCAAGAATCAAACGTGTTAAAACCGACAGAATTGAAAAAGAGCTTGACAAGAATAACATTGTTGTTGTTGCAGGTTTTCAGGGACTTAACCGCTATGAAGACGTAACGACACTCGGTCGTGGCGGTTCTGACACAAGTGCGGTTGCCATTGCGGCTGCAATGCACGCAGACCTCTGCCAGATTTATACAGACGTTGAGGGCGTTTATACGGCTGACCCTCGAAAGGTTAAAAATGCACAAAAGCTTAAAGCTATTTCTTATGATGAAATGCTTGAACTTGCAACTCTCGGTGCACAGGTTCTTAACAACAGAAGTGTTGAAATGGCAAAGAAATACAATATCGAACTTGAGGTGCTTTCAAGTCTTACAAACGCACCCGGTACTATCGTCAAGGAGGCAGCAAAAATGGAAAAAATGTTAATCAGCGGTGTAGCAAAGGATACTAATGTAGCGAGAATTTCAGTTGTAGGTGTACCTGATGTTCCGGGTCTTGCTTTCAAGATGTTCTCTAAGCTCTCATCAAAGGGCATAAATGTTGATATTATCCTTCAGTCAATCGGTCGTGACGGCACAAAGGATATTGCTTTCACAGTAGCAAAGGAAAACGGCAAGGAGGCTGCTGAGGTTCTTAATGATTTCATCAATGTTGTTGGCGGCAAGTCTGTTTCCGTTGACGAAAACGTTGCTAAAATCTCTATTGTCGGTGCAGGTATGGAAAGCCACGCAGGTGTTGCCACAAAGATGTTTGAGGCACTCTATGACGCACAAATTAACATTCAGATGATCTCAACAAGCGAAATCAAGGTTTCAGTTCTTATTGACGCCAAGGACGCTGACTCTGCCGTAAGTGCAATCCACTCAAAATTCTTTGACGAACACTGATTCAGTGTGGAAAGTGGAGTGTGGAGTTTTAATATCCGACACTTATTCTAAACATTTGCTTTAAAAATAACATCTATTTTAATTCCTGTCGCTGTAATTTTATGGCGGCAGGAATTTTATTTTACATAGTTTTTACATTTCACTTGAAAAATTTAAAGTTTTATTTTATTCTATATTTATAGCATCTTAATAAATATTTAATCTTTAATCGTTAAACTGAAATTAAAAGAAAAGGAGGTAAAACAATGCCGATACAAACATTTATGCGGTACGAAAACAAGTATGTAATTACCGACAAAAAAAAGGACTCCCTACTCCCTGTTCTGCTTGAATATATGGATTTTGACAAATACTGCGTCGGTGATAAGGATTATTCGATTTACAGTCTTTATCTTGACACAAAAAACAACGATGTTGTCAGGCGCTCTGTACAAAAGCCCTATTACAAGGAAAAACTCCGTCTGAGGAGCTACAAGCTCAACCCCGCTGATGACGATACGGTTTTTCTTGAAATCAAAAAGAAAATCGGCGGCATAGTGAACAAACGCCGTGTGGTTCTTACATATAAACAGGCTGTCGATTTTATAAAATATAAAAAAGTTCCTCAGCTTGACGGTATTCAGCAGCAGATTATGAGTGAAATTTGCTATTATGTAAAGCTGCACCCGATTGAAAAATCCGTGCTGATACATTACGACAGAATGGCACTTTTCGGCAAAGACGACTCTTCTCTGAGAATTACCTTTGACCGCAATCTTACATCGGAGGAAAACACCGATATTCTCAGAACCGACAGCTGCGGAAAATTTATCGTCAGCCCCGAAACACGAATTATGGAAATTAAAATAAACGGTTCTATGCCGCTGTGGCTGTCGGAACTGCTTACGAAAAACAAAATTTACAGCGGAAGCTTTTCAAAATTCGGACGAAACTTTCAGAATGAAACAAAACACACCGTTCTCTCTGCAAAAAGCAATGACGAAAAAACGCCGGCTTGTGCGGCACTAAACTCATAAAATTTAAGGATTGGACTGATATTATGGAATTTTTAACACAAACAATTTTTTCGGGTACATTTGAAATAGGCACACTGATTATTGCATTTTTAATTGCATTGGTTCTCGGTCTTGCAATAGCCACAACCTATATGCTGACTCACGACAGAGGTTTTTACTCAAAAAGCCATACTTTAACTCTTGTAATGCTTCCCCCTATTATTTCAATGATTGTCGCACTTGTTGTTCCTATTGTAGGCAATAACCTTGCGAGTGCGTTTTCAATCGCCGGCGTTTTCACTATCATAAGGTTCAGAAGTATGCCGGCTGACCCTAAGGATGTCGCTTATGTTGCGTTTGCTCTTGCGGCAGGTCTTTCTTGCGGACTGGGATATATCTATGTTGGAATTATATTTACGGTTCTTATGGTAATCGCCCTCTTTGTTCTCAGACTTTTTCACTTTGCAACACCGATTAAAAAGCCTATGCTCCTTAAAATTACCGTTCCTGAGGATCTCAACTTTGAGGGTGCTTTTGATGATATTCTTAAAAAATACACTGACGAATATTCTCTGCAAAAAGTAAGAACCTGTGATTTCGGATCGTTGTTTGAGGTTTCATACAAAATTAAAATCAGCGACAAAGTCAGCAAAAAGGCATTTCTTGACGAACTTAGAACAATAAACGGCAACCTTAATATTATTCTCACTCAAAGAGAAATTGAACTTGTTTAAAATAATTCGGCGGCAAGCTGATGGCGTGCTGCCACTGTCAATTTGCGTTAAATCATTCTCCTCAAAATCTGCCATATAATATTAAATAACTTAAAAACGCCCGTAACGGTAATTTTATCGTCACGGGCGTTTTCATTATAGTTATAGTTCAAATAGACTTCAAATTTGTGTAAAACTGACCGTACACATCAATTACGCATTACGAATTACTCATTACGAATTGATTATCGGCTGTTTCTTGCGAAAAGACGGAGAATGTAGAGGAAAAGGTTGATGAAGTCAAGATAAAGGTCAAGAGCAACTATGATTGCGGTTTTTTGCAGTGATACTTCATCTCCGCTGAAAGATGCATAATATCTCTTTATTTTATGAGTGTCATAGGCTGTAAATCCAACGAAAATTACAATACCGATAATGCTGATAAGTAAATCACTCATCGGCATATGGAACAGCATTGCGATAACCGAGTAAATAAGAAGTCCGATGAGTCCGATGAAAAGAACCGGGCCGAGCTTTGAGAGATCTCTTTTTGTTACCATTCCGTAAAGGGTCATACCACCGAAAATCAACGCTGTTGCCGCAAAAGCATAGAATGCTGACTCTGCACCGTAAACGATAAGTGCCGGAGCAATCGTAAAGCCGTTAATAACGGAATAAAGCAGGAAAATCACCTTGCATGCCATCGGGGAAAGTTTACTAACAAAAAATCCGAGAATAAATACCGCAACAACCTCAACAAGTGCGGCAATGTAATACAGTGCGATGTTCTCTGCAAGGAAGAAAATTACTCTTTCTGCATTCATCAGCATTACAAATCCTATGATGAATGTAATGCCAAGTCCGAGGAACATCCACGAAAATACCCGCTTGCTGTACTCTGCAAGTCCGTTTGTCTGTTCATACTGCTGATATGAATTTTGCTGATAACCGTTGTTGTTATAGTTGTAATTCATAAACATGCCTTCTTTCTTAAAATTTTTATAGCTTGGCTATTATAGAATAATATATACCACCTTAGCACAAAAGTCAACCGTCAGATATGTATTTTATGGATTTTAGAAGTACTTACAACATTACCATTATCATTCACAAACAAATTCAAATTCGTCAGGATCCATATCATGCTTTTTTATTAAACTTTTTATAAATTGAAGAATTACACTTGCACTAAGATTAGTTTCAAAGTATAAACCTGTATTTCCTATTTCTTTTCCTTTGCGTAATTCTGTTTCTTCTGTTGTAACATATACTCTACCACTTGTTGTAAGTTTGTATTTTTCTTTTGCTAAATTTTCAAACACTGAAGGTTCTAAATCGTATAGTAAATTTGCTACTGAAACTAACATTGCTACATAACTTTTCACATTGACATTTTCTCCATAAAAAGTATAGGAAACAGGAGTAGTTCCTGATACTATATTTTGGTCATCAAGACTATATGTATTAGCATTATCAGTGTGCTTTGTTACATCTAATGTTTCAACTTTATCAATCTTAAAAATATTTAAAGTATATTTTGCAAGTTTTTTAGCTCTTTTTAAAATTGATTCTCCATTCCACTTTTCAGATGATAAAATCATTTCATTAAGAATTTTAGCTTTTGAAAGTTCTCCAATCATTTTCTTCTTTTCACTAAAACTTTTAGTTCCTAACTCACTATTGTATCCGGTTATTGTAAGATTTCCTAAAGTATGAAGATATGTATCATATACATCAGCATAACTTTCTCCTACTTCTCTCTGCCATACTACTGCATTTTTCTTTTGAGGAAGAATATGTTCTATTGATAATAATTCTGTATTTATCGTTTCGTTAGACAATTCATTTTCAATAGAAGTTAGTAAAAATTTGCATACCTTTTTCTTAGAGTAAAGATTTTTATGAATCAAAGAATCATAAAATTCTTCATCTGACACCAATTTATCTTTAGTATTTGTAGTTGCAAAAAAAGAATAAATTGTCTCATAATAATTTTGAAAATCATTATTATCTTTAAATAATCTGTTGTACAAAGTTTTGTACAAGCCTTTTAAACTGTTAGACGAATGTTCACATACAATTCTTCTTACTGAATAGCTTCTGAAAAACGACAGGACTTTAATTAAAATATCATCACTGATTTTTCCACATTCAAAATCATCAAAAACATCAAACAGAAACGGATATAATGTTGTCTGAGCAATATCCCGAAAATCTGATAAGTATTTGTTTATTGTTTCATTGTATGTGTTAGTATTGCCAATAAATGCCGAATAATATTTTGCATACTTATTCAATTCACGCAATATGCTTTCGTGAGTATGATTGTTGTTTTTATAATAGTTGGTAAATCGGTCATAGGCATTATCCTTAGATACTTTTTCAGACACTTTATAATCCAAATATGTTATAAAATAATCGGCTAAAGATTGATTTCCGATTTTTTCTTCAAGTGGTAACCAATATTTTTCAAACAGTAAATCTTGATTGGTATCGTCCATAAGAACAAAATTTCTTATCTTGTCAGCTAATGACAGTGCCAAACCTGTTGAATTTATACTTTCAAAAATAACCTGAGGATCGTCACCTTGAGATTTATCAAGAACAATTTCAACTATTTCCAATTTCTTCATACCTTCAAGTATATCACTCAACATTATACCATTTGAAAGTGATTTTTTAATTAACTTAATAAACAAATAATAATTTCTTATGATATTTGAATTTTTGTCATATTGTTCAATGTCATTACGCATTAAAATTGTAAACTGTTTATTATCGGCTTTTACAGGTTTTAATTTTAATTTGAAACTTTCTTCACAATGTCGGTTAAATAGAAGATCTTTTAGTTCTGATTGTATTGAATCGTTTTCAGACTCAGCAATATCTAAAAGAGCTTTTAGCATTATCATTAATGTTGTAACCCTTTGTTGACCATCAATTATTAAATCCTCAGACAAAGAACTACCATTATGCTCACCAGTAATATAAACTATTGTACCTGTAAAATGTTTTTTCTGCGAAGTAAAAGAATCAATTACATCATTATAAAGTTTTTCACATTGTACATTATTCCAATCATAATTTCGTTGATACACAGGTATTTTAAATATTCTTTTGTTCTTTTCAATAGTATCATTTATAAACCAAGCTTTTGACGGTTGCATATTAACTCTCCTCATAAATAAAATAATTTTTATTTATTATAGCATAAAGTGACATAAAATACAACATTTCATGTAATTTTTTATTATTACAATATAAATTTTTATTTTCGAATTGACTTTATCTCGGTTGACAAAAAGTGTAAGAAGTGGGATAATATAAATCTGTATAAAGATAAAATTTTATGTATAAATTTAGGTTTTTGGAGGATTATTATGGCAAAGGAACTCGCAAAGGCTTATGATCCGAGTGAGGTTGAGGACAGAATTTATAAATTCTGGGAGGACAACGGCTATTTTCACGCCGAAGTTGACAAAGACAAAAAACCTTACACTATCGTAATGCCGCCGCCGAATATTACTGGTCAGCTGCATATGGGACATGCACTTGACGAAACTTTACAGGATATTCTTATAAGATTTAAACGTATGCAGGGTTATTCTGCATTATGGCTTCCGGGTACAGACCACGCTTCTATCGCTACCGAGGCTAAAATCGTTGAGGCTATGAGAAAAGAAGGTATTTCAAAAGAAGATCTCGGTCGTGAGAAATTCCTTGAACGTGCCTGGGACTGGAAAGAACAATACGGAAACACAATTACCGGTCAGCTTAAAAAACTCGGTTCCTCGTGCGACTGGGATCGTCAGCGTTTTACACTTGACGAGGGCTGCTCAAAAGCGGTTAAAGATGTTTTTATACGCCTTTATGACAAGGGACTTATCTACCGTGGCGAAAGAATAATCAACTGGTGTCCTAAATGCTGTACTTCAATTTCGGACGCTGAGGTTGTATTTACCGAACAGGACGGATTTTTCTGGCATTTACGCTATCCGCTTGCTGATGGCAGCGGTTATGTACAGCTTGCTACAACAAGACCTGAAACTCTCCTTGGTGATACAGCTATTGCCGTTCACCCTGATGACGAAAGATACAAGGGCATTATCGGTAAAAATGTTATTCTACCGCTTATGAACCGTGAAATTCCTGTTGTTGCCGATACCTATGTTGAAATGGATTTCGGTACAGGTGTTGTTAAAATTACTCCTGCACATGACCCTAACGACTTTGAGGTTGGTTTAAGACATAATCTCCCCGTTATCAATGTAATGGACGAAAAGGGAGTTATGAACGAAAACGGCGGAAAATATCAGGGTATGGACAGATATGACGCAAGAAAAGCTATCGTAAAGGATCTTGAAGAGGATGGCTATCTTGTAAAGACAGAGCCGATTAAACACAATGTAGGTTCTTGCTACCGCTGTAAGACAATAGTTGAACCCCGTGTTTCAAAGCAGTGGTTTGTAAAGATGAAACCGCTCGCTGAGCCTGCTATTGAATGTGTAAAGAGCGGAAAGACAAAGTTCATTCCTGAGCGTTTTGACAAGATTTTCTATCACTGGATGGAAAACATCAAGGACTGGTGTATTTCACGTCAGCTCTGGTGGGGACACCGTATTCCTGCATGGTACTGCGACGACTGCGGCGAAACAATCGTTTCAAAGGAAACTCCGACAGTATGTCCAAAGTGCGGAAAAACACATCTCACTCAGGACCCCGACACTCTCGATACATGGTTCAGCTCGGCACTCTGGCCATTCTCTACTCTTGGTTGGCCTGAAAAAACTCCCGAATATGACTACTTCTACCCGACAAACACTCTTGTAACTGGTTATGACATTATTTTCTTCTGGGTTTCAAGAATGATATTCTCAGCTGTTGAACAGACAGGTTCACAGCCGTTTGATACTGTATTCATTCACGGTATTGTTCGTGACGCAAACGGCGTAAAAATGTCAAAATCACTCGGTAATGGTATTGACCCGCTTGTTGTAATAAAAGAAAAAGGTGCTGACGCACTCAGATTTTTCCTTGTTACAGGAAACAGCCCCGGAAATGATATGCGTTATATCCCCGAAAAAGTCGAGGCAAGCCGTAACTTTGCAAACAAGCTGTGGAATGCCGCAAGATTTATTCATATGAATATTGACGACTATGATGTAAAGAACGAACTGCCGACAGAACTCACAACTGAGGATAAGTGGATTATTTCAACACTTAACACCGTTGCAAAAGAAGTTACCGAAAATCTTGAAAAATTTGAACTTGGTGTTGCCGTACAAAAGCTGTATGACTTTATCTGGGACTGTCTGTGCGACTGGTACATTGAACTTTCAAAAACCAGACTTCAATCAAACGACAAATCTGCACAAAATGCCCGTCAGGTACTCGTATGGGTTATGACACAGACTCTTTTGCTTCTGCACCCGTTTATGCCGTTCATTACAGAAGAAATATGGCAGTCACTCCCCCACACCGGCGAAACAATTATGCTGCAAAAATATCCTGAATATGACGAGGCACACAATTTCCCTGAGGCTGCAAAGGAAATGACAATGGTTATGGACGCAATCAAGGCTATCCGCAACCGCCGCTCAGAAATGAATGTTCCGCCGTCAAGAAAAGCAAAGGTTTACATTGCCGCAAAGGACTGTCAGACGTTCATTGACGGTTCGGTATTCTTCTCTCGCCTTGCAAGTGCAAGTGAGGTTAATGTTGCCGAAAGCTTTGACATTGACGGTGCAGTTACGGTTGTTACCGCTGACGCTAAAATCTATATTCCTATGGACGAGCTTGTTGACAAAGAGGCTGAACTTATACGCCTTAACAAAGAGCTTGCAACTGCTGAAAACGACCTTGCAATCAACGAAAAGAAGCTCAACAATCAGGGCTTTATGGCAAAAGCACCTGAAAAAGTCGTTGAGGGCGTTAAGGCAAACGCTAAGAAATTCGCTGAAAAAATCGAAATGATTAAAGCCGCCATAGAAGCACTAAAATAATGCAGAATTAAGAATGCAGAATGCAAAATTTTAATACTTGAATAATAAAAATTCCCGTGACTTCATAATAAAAAGTCACGGGAATTTTTTAATGTAGAATTAAGAATTCATAGTGCAGAATTATTACATTCAGCATTATGAGTTGACTTTGCCGAGTTCTTTCATTCTTCTTGCGATATAAATAAATGGTGTGTCGCAAAGACTTGTAATTACAAAAATCATGTAGCTTGAAACCATTATGCTTATGAGTGTAGAAAAATCGTATGTGCCGTAAAATGCAAACAATGTGAACAATACTGTGTTTATAAGCTGTGAAAGAAGTGTTGAACCGTTGTTGCGTACCCAGAGGAATTTTTTGTTGTCACCGCATTTTTTATCGGTGAATTTCCACCATAAGTGATAAAGACGAACATCAATAAACTGTGATATTGCGTAAACAACAAGGCTTGAAATCATCATTCGGGGAGTATTTGAAAATACTGTGCTGATTGACGGCATAACCCAGTCGGATTCTGACGGATTGTAAAGCATCCAGCTTTGTGAAATTACTATAAAGAAAACAGATGTGAAAATTCCGAGAAAAACGGCTTTGTCTGCCTCTTTTTTGCTGTAATTCTCGCTGAGAATATCCGTGATAAGAAATGTTACGGCAAAAAAGACATTTCCGAGTGTTTGTTCCATACCGAATGCATTTACCATAATAAGACATTCAATATTTGCCGTAATTGTTGCAATAACCGTCATTGCATAAAGTCCGCTTTTGCCGAAAAACCTGTACGCAAGAAGTGTTGAACCGAATATCACAACAAGTGAACCTACCAAAAGTAATTCATTTATCATTGTTTATGCCCCCTTTATCTGAGTCGGGCGAACCTACGCCGAAATCCGTATTGTTCATAAGAATATCAACACGGTCATTGCTGATATAATCGGGTGCAATAAGCTTTGAAAAAATCTTTATAACATTTTCGTCGGGTTCAATATTTGTTGTGTTCGGAGTCATTATATTTACGCAGACACGCTCAAAGTATTTCAAGCCTGTTTCTATATCGTTTTTCATACCTTCGGCTGTCTGTCCGTTTAGTCCGAAAAGCAGGCATACTTCATCAGCGTATTTTGCAATTTCCTGCGGTAAAGCACCGCCAAAGCCTTTTTTCATAACATTTTCCCTGTAATCAATGTCAAAGGTTTCAACGCCTGTTTTTATTTTGAGAGTAATTCCGTTGTCGCTGAAAAGCTTTCTTGCTTTCGGCACTTCATCTCTGTGCATATAGTGGCACTCAAAATGCACCGTGTTTATGTTTTTTGCAAGACAGGTTTCAATGATTTGTTGTATCGTTCTGTCCCCCATATCGCAAAAGCTGCCTGAGTTTATGACTTCAAGTTTGTGGTAAATTCCCGTTACCTTTGAGAGAATATTTTTGTTGAGTTCAGAATTTGCCTGTTCATCTGTCGAAAAATCCAAGTGATAATCACAAAATGTACACCTCCGCCATTTACAGCCAGTGCCACGCAAAAGTACGATTTCTCTCGGATTTTTTGATGTTATTACACTGTATCTTTCCAAAATAATTCCTTTCCCGAAAATAAAAAAGGACGCACTACGGCGTCCCTTTAAGCACATAAAAATTTTATGCACAATATTCCCGTAGTTTTGTTTAGCGTCAGGATGGTCACGAACTGACGTATTCATTATGCATCGATGCGTAAAATATTATATAACACAACAACTTATAAATCAAGCTATTATTGTATTATTTAATGGTTTTTTATTATATCAGCAAGCTCAAATTTAATGACTTTTGCAAGGTCAGCAAGCGACAGCTCAATCTGAAAGCCGATTTTGCCGCCACTGCAAAGTATTGTGTCATAATTTTGTGCGGTAGTATGAATTGTCGTTCTGAAAAATTTTTTCATTCCTATCGGTGAACAGCCGCCGTGTATATAGCCCGTAAGACCTAAAAGCTCCTTTGATTTAAGCATAGCAACGGATTTCTCTCCGACAACAGCCGCCGCTTTTTTCAGGTCGAGTTCCTCGGCAACAGGCACAAGAAAAACATAGTGGTTTCCTGTTTTGCCCTCAGTTACCAGAGTTTTAAACACCTGTTCGGGATTTTCGCCGAGTGCCTGTGCAACCTCAACACCGCTGACTGCACCGCTGTCGGTATAATAATGTTCTTTGTATTTTATCTTCATACTGTCGAGCTTACGCATAGCGTTAGTTTTTGTATCCTTAGCCATATTATCACCACAATCCTATATTTTCAGAATATTCTATCACACATTATCGACTTTTTCAAGAACGGTAATTCAGTTTATTTTTTGTTTAAGCAAAAGCAAATCAAGCGAATTGCACATTCCGTCCGAATTTAAATCGGCGGCATACAAAGCATAAACCGACAAATCGGATTTTTCAAGAAGATAATCGGACAATGCCGAAACATCACGGGAATTTATATTTCCCTCTCCTGTAATATCGCCTGTTATGACGGTATAATAGCTTGTAACTTTGCCGTTGCCCGAAAAATCTATCCTCCACCCTGTTCCTGCCTGACCGCTTGTCTGAATTTTGTTGTTGTGATTAGTTACGGTGATTGTATTTGAACCGTAGCTGATATTTTGTTTTAACTGTGCTATTGTCGTTCCCTGTGGAATGTTCGTTATAATGCCGTTATTCATACGGTATTTACTGCTTGAAATGCTGTAATTTTTTTGCTCTGCGGCAGAACTGTCCTGTGGTATTGAGGAGTTTACAGGCGGTTTTGATACAGATTGTGACGGCGTAGTCGGAGTTGATACTGGTTCAGATTTTTCAATATTATTTGAAATTTCCGACACGGTATTATTACTGCTTTCATCAGCGATTAAATCAAAATCTTCTTTGTGCAGGATTTGTACATTATTTCCGTACATAACCGCCGCAATATTTCCGCTGACGCATAATTTCTGTATATCGGCACTTAATTCATATTTATATTGAGGCTTTCCACTGTCATCAAGGATATACACAATATTGTTTTCGGCGGCATAAACCGTATCATTGAGAACACAAAGTTTACTGTAATTTGTATGCATAACAGGCTTAAACCCAGATGTTCCGCTGAATGTAAAAATTTTTCCACGACTGTCGCAGCAATAATTTCCGCTGAAACTGTAAGGCACTGACGGAACATCACAGCTTATAAATCCGCCTGTTTCAACATTGAAAACTCCTCCGTCAGTAATGGCAAAAACAATATTATTGCTGTCGGTAAAAAGTGATTTAATATTTTTGCTGAGATTATATGTTTCATAACGTATTCCGTCAAGCTGATATTTATATACGGTGTCGGGCTTTTTGCTGTCAACGGCATAGATATAATCATATTTTGCCGCTGTTATGCAGTGTCCTTTAAGATTAAAGTCAGCGATTGAACCTATATCGAGTGACGCACCGCCACTGCTTAATTTTATCAACGGCAGATTTTTATTATGGTTTCCAACGAGAAAACAATGTCCGTTTGCAAAAAAACACGATTTTACACTGAAATTTTCATTTGCAGTTTTCGCCATATCTTCATTTTTATCTATCTTATAAGTATAAAACATATCATCATTATAAGTGATAAACAAAAAATTACCCTTTTCGGCAGAAATCAATTCGCAATTCTGAAATATTTCATTACCGCCTGTACCGTAAATTCCGTATGTAAATGAAAACATAAAAATTTCAAAGACCAGAATAAGCGATATTACCGATTTATGTTTTAAAATTCCGTGCATATAATTACAACCTTTATTATATTTTTATTTTGTTTCTTCCACCGCCATAGGCGGTGAAATAAACTTCACTACATTTTACATTATCTATTTTACAACAAAATTCGACAAAAAACTTAATTTTTTACAAACAATTTCTTTAAACTATATAAAAATTTAAGTCTTAATTTTATGCTTATTGTACATAATTACAAAAGATATTTAAAAAAACAAAAAATATATTGTAATATGCACTTAGAAATGATAAAATAAATATATTATGCGAGTGTGGCGGAATTGGTAGACACGCAAGATTTCGGTCACGCTACCTCAGTGAAACAATTTAATATATTGATTTTCGCAAGTTTAACTTGTTGAAATACACACGTGCGGGCGTGGCGGAATTGGCAGACGCACTAGATTTAGGTCACGCTACCTCGGTGAAAGGATAGGCTATATATGAGTAATAGAGAATTAAAGTGCTTGAGATGTAACAACGATATGAAATATCTCAAAAGCGAAAAAATACAACTTGGTGAAACAGGATGGTTTCTCGGAGATCTTTCGAACCTGTTAGCCGGCTCTTTAAGTGTTGATATATACGTTTGTCCGGAATGCGGAAAAATCGAATTGTTTCAGCAAAATAATTATTCAGAATATAATCGTGATTTATCATACAATGATGAAATTGCAAAGAAAAAGTGTCCTAATTGTGGGCAACTACATGATATAGATTATCCAAAATGTCCGTTTTGTAAATATAAATATTAATGATTTTCGCAAGTTTATCTTGTTGAAATACACACGTGCGGGTGTGGCGGAATTGGCAGACGCGCTAGATTTAGGTTCTAGTGTCAACCGATGTGCAGGTTCAAGTCCTGTCACCCGCACCAGTCGAGAGCCTCGACACGCAGTTTGTGCGTAGTTGAGGTTCTTATTTTTTCTTGCATAATTTAACTGAAAATTCACAAAACGAAGTTATGATAAAAAATATTTGACAAGCGGATAAAATCGTGATATATTGTATTTGCATTTAATAAGGACTAACTGCATTGAAAAGGAACCGCAAAGTCATAAAGACTTTCAGAGAGCAGTGACCGTCGGCTGTAAGTCACTGTAAGTCCGGATTTTTCGGTACCGCCTTGGAGCAGTATGACGAATGGCTTTATGCTTTAAGTCGTAACGCCTTGCCTGCGTTATCGGGCATTGAGAATTTTCTCATCTGAGATGGCGGTGTATTTTGCCGCTAAACAGGGTGGAACCGTGGAGCTTTCAGCCTCGCCCCTATTATTTTTTAGGGACGGGGCTTTTTTGTTTGTCGGTATTACTTCTGAATGCAGGTTCTTATTTACAATAAACCCTATTTCTGTCTAAGCGGAATTATTTTTAAAATTATTTTATTGGAGGCAAAATTTATGATTAAGGTTGAACTCAAAGACGGAATTGTCAAAGAATTTGAAAACGGCATAAGCGTTGCCGAGATTGCAAAAAATCTTGGTGCAGGTCTTTATAAATCGGCTTGTGCTTGCAGGATTGACGGACAGGTATCAGACCTCAGAACCACACTTGACAAGGACTGCAAGGTTGAAATTCTGACATTTGACGATAAAGACGGACAAAAGGCTTTCTGGCACACAACATCACATGTTCTTGCACAGGCTGTAAAAAGACTTTTCCCGAATGCAAAATTCGCAATAGGCCCGTCAATCGACAGCGGTTTTTATTATGATTTTGATGTTGAAAAACCGTTCTCACCTGATGACCTTGAAAAAATCACCGCTGAAATGAAAAAGATTGTCAAGGAAGGACTTGCACTCGAAAAGTTTGAGCTTGCCCCCGATGAAGCGGTAAAAATGCTTGAAGATATGAACGAACCTTATAAGGTAGAGCTCTGCAAGGAACATTCCGACAAGGGCGAGCCTATCAGCTTTTATAAACAGGGTGAATTTACCGACCTTTGTGCCGGTCCTCATCTTATGACTGTTTCAAACATCAAGGCAATAAAGCTGACAGCCTGCACGGGTGCTTACTGGCGTGGCGATTCAAAAAATCATCAGCTCTGCCGTGTTTACGGTGTTTCATTCCCGAAAGCGTCAATGCTTGAAGAACATCTGCAAAAGCTTGAAGAGGCAAAGCTGCGTGACCACAACAAAATCGGTCGTGAGCTTGAATATTTTACAACCGTTGATTATGTAGGACAGGGACTTCCGATAATTCTGCCAAAGGGTGCAAGAGTTATTCAGCTTTTGCAGAGATGGGTTGAAGATGTTGAGCAGTCAAAAGGTTGTCTGCTTACAAAAACACCTTTCCTTGCAAAGAGAGAACTCTACAAAATTTCAGGTCACTGGGATCACTATCTTGACGGTATGTTTGTTCTGGGCGACCCGAATGATGAAACAAAGGAATGTTTTGCACTGCGTCCTATGACCTGTCCGTTCCAGTATCAGGTATATCTTAACAAACAGCGTTCATACAGAGATCTGCCTATGCGTCTGACGGAAACATCAACGCTGTTCAGAAATGAGGCGTCAGGCGAAATGCACGGTCTTATCAGAGTAAGACAGTTTACGATTTCAGAGGGACACTATGTTCTCCGTCCGGATCAGCTTGAAGAAGAATTCAAAGGTTGTCTTGAACTTGCAAAGTATTGTCTTGATACGGTAGGACTGCTTGAAGACTGTACTTTCAGATTCTCACAGTGGGATCCTGCAAACCCGAACAACAAGTATGAGGGTACAAAGGAACAGTGGGAAGAAGCTCAGTCGGTTATGAAGAAAATTCTTGACAATATCGGTCTTAAATATGAAGTAGGTATTGACGAGGCTGCTTTCTACGGTCCTAAGCTCGACATTCAGTACAAGAATGTATTTGGTAAAGAAGATACTATTGTAACAATTCAGATTGATATGCTTCTTGCTGAGAAATTCGGTATGTACTATATTGACAAGGACGGTCAGAAAAAACTGCCGTATATCATTCACAGAACATCACTCGGCTGTTACGAAAGAACTCTTGCGTATATGCTTGAACATTTTGCAGGTGCTTTGCCTATGTGGCTTATGCCTGAACAGGTAAGAGTTCTGCCTATCAGCGAAAACCTTGCACAGCAGGCAAAGGAAATTGAAGAAAAGCTCAGTGCTGTCGGTATCCGTGTAACAAGCGACGTAAGAAGTGAAAAAATCGGCTATAAGATTCGTGAGGCACAGCTTGAAAAAATCCCTTATATGCTTGTTATCGGCAACAAGGAAATAGAAAACGGTACTGTTTCGGTTCGTTCAAGAAAAAATGCCGATATGGGTTCAATGCCGCTTGACGACTTCATCAGAATGGCTCTCGAAGAAATTAACTCAAAAAAGCGTGACTGATAATTCATAATTATCGGTACGAATCAAATAACAGGGGCTGAACTTGCGTTCAACCCCTGTTATATCTTTTTAGATTATTACACTAAAAGGAGATAATTTTATGTCAGATATAAATGATTATGATAAAATCATTCATAGTCAATTCAAAGACACAATAATCATTGATTATGGAATTATTAACGGTAATGAAACAATAGTATTTATTAAAGCCGGACAGGACGGCTCAATGTATGGCTATCAGAATAAATATTTAAAAATAGCATATAATATAAATCAAAAATACGGATATACAGTTATATGTTCTTCAAATCCTTTTGACGGCACTAATCCGTTGGATAATGCAATGAAAGTGATAGAAAATTACTGTGATGAACAAAATTTCAAAGATTATAAAATTCACTATATGGGTACTTCTAACGGTGCTTTAACAGGCGTCTGGTTTGGAGTTAATTATCCGAAAATAAAGAGAATGTTGTTAATCAATGCACCTCTTATTTATAATTGGCGTAAAACGAAAGAAAGTATAAAAAACTTTTCCGGCGAAAAAATGGTTTTAGTATATGGAAGTCTGGATCAGTCATACAAATATACAAGACTGATAAAACCATTAGAAAATGAAAAAGTAAAACTACAAATAATAGAAGGACAAGACCATCTTTTTTCAAAAGAGGGTTTGTCAAGTAAAGTGTGTAAGTTTATTTTTTAAAGGAAAAAATTA
>JBJEOP010000089.1:0-9366 GCA_051880775.1 Acutalibacteraceae bacterium | reverse complement strand
GAATTTCGCTTTGAGCGTGTATTGTTGAAATAACAAGGTTTGTACCCTTGTCGTTTTTGTATTTAAAAACACTGTAAAGAAATACCGTAACAATACCTGCAAGCGGCAGAAAATAAATGATATAATCATTTTTTTGACGAAAATCTGTTGCGGCGTTCATACAAAAGGCGAATAATGTACTGAATCCACCGACAACAAGTCCGACAATTATTGAAATAACCGTCCATTTGAAAAACAGCTTTATATTATGCCATAATTTTTTTCCGTATGCTTTTACAAATTTTTTGAACATCTGTCTGACCGCCTTTATTCAGCTGATGACTGCATTTTTATAAATTCAGCCTCATCAATTACGGTAATGCCGAGCTGTTGAGCTTTTGTCAGCTTACTGCCTGCCTCGTCACCGGCAAGAACAAAGTCTGTCTTTTTTGATACGCTTGATGAAACCTTACCGCCAAGGCTTTCAATAATTGCCGCCGCCTCTGTCCGCTTGTATGTCGGCAGAGTGCCTGTAATTACAAATGTTTTTCCTGAGAAAAGGCTTGATTGAGTTTGTACAGACGGAGCGGTCTTGTTTTCGGTGTTTATTCCGAGTTCTTTTATTTCCTCAATAAGCTTTTTTGATTCATCAAGTGAAAAATAATTTTCAACGCCCTCAGCCATAATATTTCCGAAACCCTCAATTTCAGAAATTTCAGCGGCGGTTGCCTTTGCAATATTGTCAAGCGTAGCGAAATGATTTGAAAGCAGCTTTGCGGCACGCTGTCCTATATGTCTTATGCCGAGTGCAAAAACAAGACGGTATAGGTCGTTGCCTTTTGATTTTTCGATAGCCGACAGCAGATTATCGGCAGATTTTTCGCCTGTTCGTTCAAGTCTGAGTATGTCATCTTTTTTCAGTCTGTAAAGGTCGAGCGGCGACGAAATAATTTTATTGTCAACTAACTGTTTCAGTACAGCCTCACCCAAGCCGTCAATGTCCATAGCGTCACGGGAAACAAAGTGTATCAAATGACGCATAAGCTGTGCAGGGCAGTCTGTGTTTGTACATCTTAAAGCCGACTCGCCGTTCTCGTATGAAACAGGAGAACCGCACGACGGACATTTGTCGGGCATACAAAACGGCACAGAACCGTCCTTGTGTTTTGAAACGGATACAACCTCAGGGATAATTTCTCCGGCTTTTCTCAGAATTACAGTGTCGCCGATACGAATATCTTTTTCTCTTATAAAATCCTCGTTGTGCAGAGTTGCTCTGCTGACGGTAGTGCCTGCAAGAGTAATCGGTGCAAAAATTGCCGTAGGAGTGAGTACGCCTGTTCTGCCGACGTTTATTTCAACATCAAGAAGTTCGGTTTCTTTTTCTTCCGGCGGATATTTATACGCCTCAGCCCATTTCGGAAATTTTGACGTACTGCCGAGGATTTTTCTCTGTGCAAAATCGTCAACCTTAATAACGGCACCGTCAATCTGGAATGACAGCTTTCCACGATTTTCACCAATATCATTTATTTTTTCAAGCACCTCATCAACATCGGCGCATTTATGATAAAACGGCAGAGTGGTAAACCCGAGTTCGCTGAGATAGTCAAGCGACTGCTTGTGGCTTGTCAGAGTTTCGCCCTCAATCTGCTGAACATTGAACACAAAAATATCAAGGTCACGCTCTTTTGTTATTTTTGCGTTTTTCTGACGAAGTGAACCGGCGGCGGCATTTCGTGGATTTTTGAACGGTTTTTCGTCGTTTTCCTCCTGATGTGCCGTCAGTCTTTCAAAACTTTCATTTGACATATAAACTTCACCACGAACTTCAATAAACGGAACAGGCTTGTTAAGCTTCATCGGCAGAGATTTTATTGTTTTCAGGTTTTCGGTTATATCTTCTCCGACAAGACCGTCGCCACGGGTTGAACCACGCACAAAAATACCGTTTCTGTATTCGGCTGAAACCGACAATCCGTCAATTTTCGGCTCTACAACATATAAAGGCTCTCTTACTGTTTCACGGACATGCTCATCAAAATCACGGATTTCCTGCGGTGAAAAAGAATCGTGCAGACTTTCCATAGGTACCTTGTGTACAACAGGCGAAAATTTTGCACCTGCCTGACCGCCGACTTTCTGTGTAGGGGAGTCGGGAGTGATGAGTGACGGGAACTCTGTTTCAATTTCCTCCAATCTTTTAAGCATCATATCATAGTCATAGTCGCTTATTTCGGGCGAATCCTGATTGTAATACCTGTCGTTGTGATAAAGTATTTCGGCTCTGAGCTTTTCAGCCTCTTTTTCAGCAGTTTTAATATCCATACATAAACTCCATTCTTGAAAATAATATTAGTTCTTAATACTTTTCAGCTTATTAAAAATTATATAAATTCCGTATCCCACTGCCGCACCTGCTGTATTAAGCAAAAGGTCATCGACATCGGTTGTACGGGGCAAAGGGAGCTGACCGCCCTCTATTGTAAGAGAGATAAGAAATCCAAACCACGCTGTATGTTTAAAATCAGTTTTAAAAAGATATGGTGCAAATATTCCTATCGGTGCAAATATCATAACATTTCCTATAACATTAAGAATAAAAGTTCTGAATGTGTATTCATTGAATGATAGCTCCTTTATCTGCTTGATGATTATATACAAAGGAATAAGGTTTAAATTATCTTTGCCGCTGTTTACAATAAAGGTCTGGACAAACAAATGCACCATAAATAGAAAAAAGCAAAGCATTATTACTTCACGGTTAAAGTTTATTTTGTAAAATACATTCAGGTGCTTTTGTTGGGCAAGAAAAACCGTTCTCATAAATAAATAAAAAGGCAAAGCCAATAGCGTAACCGGCAAACCGTCATAAATAAAAGAATACAAAAAACTAACTGCCGCTGTCATTTTTCGCTTAACTCCTCTGCAATATTCATTATACGCTGCAAGCGGTGGTTTACTCCGGAACGGCTTATCGGCGGCGTTAGTGCGGCACCCAGCTCACGCAGATTATATTCGGGATTTTCAAGCCTTATAATTGCAAGGGCTTTCAAATCGTCAGGAAGATAATTCAGCCCACGCTTTTCTTTTATGATATTTATTGCATAAAGCTGTTTTGCGGAGGCGGTTGCTGTTTTGTTGATATTTGCCGTTTCGGAATTGATTTTACGGTTTATATTGTTTCGCACGGATTTCAGCATTTTTTTCTGCATAATAGTCAGCGACGCCATAGGTGCACCCATATATGTCAGCATATCGGCAATATTTTCACTGCCTTTTATATATACAATATAGCTGCCTTTTCTGTTGACAATATTCGGTTCGGTGTTTATTTCATCTATCTCGGAAATAATTTTTTCGAGGTCTGACGCAAGATTTTTATGCGGCACAACAAATTCAAGATGATAATCTTTTTCGGGGTTGGTGACATTACCGCAGGAAAGAAAAGCCCCCCGCAAAAAAAGTGCCATACAGTCGTCATTGTCTATATTTGCTCTGTTGATTCTTAAATTTAGCTGCTTAGGACTATGACCGAAAAAATCATAGATTTTTGCACATTCGTTCTTATCCGGAACAGACAAGGAAAAAATTCTGTTTTCTCCGCCACGCCGTGTGAGGTTTATTTCAAGCTCGACGATTGTTCCTGTAAGTGATGAAAGCATTTCAGAAAAAGTTCGTGCAACAGGCTGACATTCCGTTGTAAGCGACAGCGAAGACGCAGAAAAGGTTCTTGAAAAAAGAACCATTCCATAAACCATAGCTGTTTCTTCTTCTTTGTTATGTATTTTTGTTTTGCATAATTCGGTTTTGGTTTCCTTTGAAAATGACATTTTTATCACCGTTAATTTTTTTCTATATCTCTGTGGTGTACTATAACACGATGACCCGTTTCGAGGATATGGTCATAGAGTACCCTTGTAAATGTTACCGAGCGGTGCTTTCCGCCTGTACAGCCAACAGCGATAACAAGCTGGCTCTTACCCTCTGAGAGATACAGCGGCAGTGAATAATCGACAAGTGAAAGCATACGCTCGGCATAGCCTTTTGACTGGTCAAATTTCAAAACATAATTATACACGCACGAATCAAGACCCGTGTGGTGCTTTAATTCAGGTACATAAAAAGGATTTGGCAGACAGCGTACATCAAAGACTAAATCCGCCTCTGAGGGCAAACCGTACTTAAATCCGAACGACATACAGGTTATCGTCATTCCCATTGACGCATTGCCCAAAAAAAGAGAAGTTATCCGCTCTTTAAGCTGTGTAGGGGAGAGCAAGGAGGTGTCGATTACATAGTCTGCACGGGCTTTAACCGGCATAAGAATTTCTCTTTCGAGATGTACAGCCTCCTCGGTTGAACCGAGATAGTTGTCGCTCAGCGGATGTTTTCTTCTGGTTTCCTTGTAACGCCTTAAAAGCACATCGTCACGAGCGTCAAGAAAAAGAATTTTATATTTTTTATTTGCCGCTTTGAGTTTGTCGAGAGATTCAAAAAGATTGTCAAAAACATCACCGGCACGAATATCGGTAACAACGGCAATTTTTTTCATATGTTTGTCTGATGACTTCTCGCAAAGCTCATAAAATGTTGAAACAAGCATAGGAGGAATATTATCCACACAGTAATAGCCTATGTCTTCCATATTTCTCATAGCAATCGACTTGCCTGCACCTGACAGACCCGTAATAATAATAAATTCCATAAAATTCAATCCCCTGACTTTGTTAAGAGCGTTAATAAAGCTTTTTTCTTTTTATTCGATGTATTTTATCTCACAGCAAAGCTCCACATCGGTTTTTTCTTTTACAACTTTTTTGATATGTTCAATAAGCTGTTTTACATCTTCCGCCGTTGCGTTTCCTTTGTTGATGATAAAGCCGGAATGTTTTTCGCTTACCTGAGCGTCACCTATCGAAAAGCCTTTAAGTCCGCAATCTTCAATAAGTGCGGCGGCAAAATGCCCCTCAGGCCGCTTGAAAACACTTCCTGCACTCGGACGGTTCAACGGCTGTTTTGTTTTGCGTCTGTTCATAAGCTCATCCATACGAGAGCATATTTCATCCTGGTTTTTCGGTTCGAGTTTAAATGTAACGTCGGTAATCACATAACTGCTGTCCGAATAAGCACTGTGACGGTAAGAAAAATTCAGTTCTTCGACACCGAATGATTTGATGTTTCCGTCGTTGTCCATATAATCGGAGCTTATCACGACATCTTTAATTTCTCCCCCGTAGGCACCGGCGTTCATATATACTGCACCGCCGACAGAACCCGGAATTCCCCACGCAAATTCCAGTCCGCCGAGCGACATTTTTCGTGCAAACACGCACAGACCTGCCAGTGTCACACCTGAACCGCATTTAACGGTGTTTTTGTCGAGCATAGTAATTTTTGTAAAATCACCGCCAAGCTTTATGACTACGCCTTTAATACCGTTATCCGATACCAAAAGATTTGAGCCCAGTCCCAAAATAAAATAAGGCACATTGTATTTTTTACAGGCAAACATAATATTGCGAAGAGCTTCTGTATTTTTAATCTCACAAAAACATTCGGCGTTTCCGCCTATCCGGAAGCTTGTGTGTCGGCTCATAGGTTCATCGGTATATATATCAGTATTTTCTGATTTGATATATTCAAGAAATTCAGGATTTATCATAAATAATACCTCATAAAAAGTAATAGATTTTGACAAAATAAAGGTTTAAATGAAGGTTTAAGAGTATAAAAGTACTGTTATTGAAAATGATATTGCAATATTTATTTTATTAGAATTCAAGTTCCTTAATGACCTTTTTTTCTTCCTCCTCGGGATATTCAAGCCCGAGAGCGGCAAAAAGCTCCTGTGCCGCATTATAACCCATTTTTCTCTGACGGTTGTTCATAGCTGCAACCTCAATAATAACCGCAAGGTTACGACCGGGCTTTACAGGAATTGTGAGAATTGGCACTTCATTTCCGAGAATTTCAGTCATTTCGTTGCTCATTCCCATACGGTCATATACTTTTTTGTTGTCCCAGATTTCAAGATTTATTACCATATCAATTTTTTCGGTCATTTTTACCGAGCCCATACCAAATATGCGTCTTGCGTTTATTATACCGATACCTCTGAGTTCAATGAAGTGGCGTATATTTTCGGGTGCAGAGCCTACAAGTGAATTTTTTGAAACACGTCTTATTTCAACGGCGTCATCAGCGATAAGACGGTGTCCGCGTTTGATAAGCTCTATTGCCGTTTCGCTTTTTCCTACGCCGCTGTCACCGACAAGCAGCAGACCTTCACCGTAAACCTCCACCAGTACGCCGTGACGTGTTACACGGGGTGCAAGCTCAACGTTCAGATATGATACAAGTGACGCTGAAACTGCCGAGGTTGCCTCGCCTGAACGAAGTACGGGAATTTGGTATTTTTCAGCGGCAGACATAAGCTCTCCGTAAGGAATGATGTTTCTTGTTACTATAATTGCAGGAGGCTGTAAGGCAAAAATCCTGTCAAGTACATGAAAACGCTGTTCGGAGCTGAAACGGTTAAGGTAGCTGTTCTCCGTATTACCGAAAATAATTATTCTTGAATTATCAAAATAGTCCAAAAATCCCGTAAGCTCCAGCCCCGGTCTGCTGACCTCTCTGGAATAAATAAGTATCTCATCGGGATTTTTGGGCATATATTCTACATCAAGTTCAAGCTCTTTTATAATCTTTGAAAGTGTTACTGAAAATCTGTTCTCCATAAAAGCACCTGCTTTCTATTATTTTTACAATATATACATTATAACCTATTTCATAATGTTTTTAAAGAGTATTTTTGTTTTTATATCAATAAATTTAATAAAATCTCTTTTTAATATGAACGGATTATGTTATAATAAAATAAAAATTTCAGGTGGTGACAAAATGCGTGTTGTAATTTTTACGGAAGTGCTTTCTCCGTATGTATGCGGAATATCCAGCTATGTTGAAGTTCTTAAAACCGGACTGCTTTCACTTTCAAATCAGGTGCTTGTTGTAACATCATCTCTGCATACGGAAAAAGCCGTTTTCAAGGACGGGATAGTCAGATGTCCTGCGAAAAAAACACATAATAAATACGGCTATGCCTGTAAAAAATACGATGACCGCAAAGTTATTGATTTTATATGCAAATTTCATCCGGATGTTATACATATCAATACAGATACAAAAATAGGGTATATGGGACTATTGATTGCCGATAAGCTGAATTGTCCTGTTATTTTTACAATACACGATTTTTTTATGGACAGGTTTGCCTGTGACAAATCAAGAGCATTATGGAATATAAGAACTTTTTTTGAAAAAAGGCATTTTCGTGATATGATTGACAACGCCGATGTAATAACATCTTCTTGCAGACGTGCGTCGCTGTTTGTACAAAAAGCCGACAGAAACCGCAAGGTGACTATGATACCTACAAACACCGATACGGAATATTTTGATTACAGGCGTATATCACCTCAGGCAATAGTCAAAATGCGTCAGCGTTTCGGATTTAACATCAATTCAGAAGTAGCAGTATTTTCGGGAGATCTGAGTGTTGAAAAAAATATTGAATTTATTTTAAGTGCCTTTTCAAAATATATAAAACCGTCGGATAATATCCAACTGCTTATTGTAGGTGACGGAACAGAAACCGAATATTTAAAATCTGTATGCAAAAAACTGAATATTACTGACCGAGTTAAGTTCAGCGGTGCTGTTGCACATTCAATAATGCCCGAAATTTATTCCGCCTGCGATGTTTATGTATGTTCGTCAGATGACAGCCTTATGTCAATGTCGGTGTCGGAGGCTGTTGCCTGCGGACTGCCTGTACTCATAAGGGAAGACAAGGAAAAATACAGCTATTCTATGATACAAAACGGCGTAAACGGCTTTGTATATATCACACAGGTTGATTTTACCGACAGACTGAAAAAACTTGCCTCTATGACAACGGCACAAAAGCATATTCTGAAAAATGTTGTAAGAAGAACTCTTGACGGCACGAGTACCGAAACAATGGCACAAAATATGCTTTCAGCTTACAATCAGGCGATAAAAATACACAATAAAAAGGCAGGAATAATTAAAGGCAGATAATACACTTCAAATTCCATTATATAAATTAAAAAACAGCCATATCTTCGTTTTTGAAGATATGGCTGTCTGTAATTAAAGAGTTTTTATGTACTGTGAATGTATTTTATTATCAAACTACACCCTGAGCGATCATAGCGTCTGCAACCTTTACAAAGCCTGCAATGTTTGCACCTACTACATAGTTGCCCTTGTAGCCGTACTTTTCAGCAGCATTTGCAATGTTGTGGTAAATGTTAATCATAATGTCCTGAAGCTTTGCGTCAACTTCTTCAAATGTCCATGAAAGACGCATGCTGTTCTGTGACATTTCAAGAGCAGATGTAGCAACACCGCCGGCATTAGCAGCCTTGCCCGGAGCAAAGAGAATCTTGTTGTCAAGGAATATCTTTGTAGCTTCAAGAGTTGTAGGCATATTAGCACCCTCAGCAACAGCGATAACGCCGTTCTTAACAAGGTTCTTTGCAGCTTCAACATCAAGCTCGTTCTGTGTAGCACATGGAAGTGCAACGTCACAAGGAACAGTCCACATAAATTTGCCTTCTGTGTACTGAGCGTTAGGACGATATTTTGTGTACTCTGAAAGTCTTGCTCTCTTAACTTCCTTGATTTCCTTTACAGCGTCAAGGTCAATGCCCTCAGCGTCATAAATCCAGCCTGTTGAATCAGAAAGAGTTACAACCTTTGCACCCATCTGTGTAGCCTTCTCAGTTGCGTAAATAGCAACATTGCCGGCACCTGAAACACAAACAGTCTTGCCGCTGATGTCAACGCCGTTGTCTTTGAGCATCTCTTTTGTGAGATAAAGAAGACCGTAGCCTGTTGCTTCTGTTCTTGCAAGTGAACCGCCGTAGTTAAGACCCTTGCCTGTGAGAACACCCTCATAGCTGTTTGTAAGTCTTTTGTACTGTCCGAACATATATCCGATTTCTCTTGCACCTGTGCCTATATCACCGGCAGGAACGTCGGTGTCTTTTCCGATATGTCTGTAAAGCTCTGTCATAAAGCTCTGACAGAATGCCATAATTTCTCTGTCACTCTTGCCCTTAGGATCAAAATCAGCACCGCCCTTGCCGCCGCCGATTGGAAGACCTGTGAGTGAGTTTTTGAAAATCTGTTCAAAACCGAGGAACTTAATAATACCAAGGTTTACTGACGGGTGAAGACGGAGTCCGCCCTTGTAAGGACCGATAGCACTGTTGAACTGAATACGGAAGCCTCTGTTTACCTGAACCTTGCCGTTGTCGTCAACCCACGGAACTCTGAACATAAGCTGTCTTTCAG
>JBJEOP010000088.1:0-9397 GCA_051880775.1 Acutalibacteraceae bacterium | reverse complement strand
AAAATTATAAAATATTCAAAAAAGATATTGACTCTGACGTTACGTCATAGTATATACTCATAATCAAGGGAGGCGATTAAATGAAGTTACAAATAAGAGAATTCGCAAAGCTTACAGGAGTGAGTGTTCGCACACTGCACTTTTATGACGAAATCGGGCTGCTGAAACCGTCCGCTGTTGACGAACAGAACGGATACCGCTTTTATGACGAATATGCCCTGACACGTATGCAGGAGATTTTGTTCTACCGTGAGCTTGATTTTCCTCTGAAAGAAATACGTATGATTTTATCATCTCCCGATTATGACAAACAAACCGCCCTGAAAGAGCAAAAAAACTTGCTGATACTGAAAAAAGAGCGTCTTGAACGGCTCATTTCGGCTCTTGACAGTGCAATGAAAGGAGAAATTGTTAATATGAATGTTTTTGACAACAGTGAATTTGAAGCTAAGTGCAAGGAATACGCAAATGAAGCAAAAGAAAGATGGGGCAATACTGCCGCTTATAAAGAAAGTACAGAAAAAACCGCAGGCTATTCAACGGAGAAGTGGAGTCAGGTAAACTCTGCTATGGACGAAAGAATTGCAGAATTTGCGGATTGCAAGAAAAAGGGATTTGCTCCCGACAGCCACGAGGCTCAGGTGCTTGTGAAGAAGTGGCAGGATTTCATCACCGAAAACTACTATACCTGTACAAATGATATTCTTGTCGGACTTGGTGAAATGTATGTTGCCGATGAACGCTTCCAGCAGAATATAGACCGACACAGTGACGGCACAGCTCAGTTTATGCACAATGCGATAAAAGTGTATTGTAAATAACTTTGCAGGTAATCGCACGGGAGCCTGAACACCTCACTCTCCGCAAAAAGAAAATATCTGTTTTTGACAGACTCAGACCGCTGTACTTCAAAACGAAATACAGCGGTCTTTGATTTTAACTGACGGTCTGCATAAATAATTACGCATTACGAATTACGAATTATTATTTATCTCTTACTCTTACGGCTTCTTCGTCGGCGTGTCTTATCTGGGCACGCTTGATTTTTCCGCCGACAGTCTTTGGAAGTTCATCAACGAACTCGATAACACGTGGATATTTGTAAGGTGCAGTAGATTTCTTGACATGCTCCTGCAATTCTTTTTTGAGTGCCTCTGACGGTTCATAGCCCTTTTTCAGCACTATTGTCGCCTTAACAACCTGTCCTCTTACCGGGTCAGGTGCACCTGTAATAGCACATTCAACAACAGCGTCGTGTTCGAGCAATGCACTCTCAACCTCAAACGGTCCTATGCGGTAACCCGAACATTTAATAACATCGTCATTTCTTCCGACAAACCAGTAATAGCCGTCTTTATCTCTCCAAGCCATATCGCAGGTGTTGTAGTATTTTCCGAGAAGTTTTTCGTCCGTCATTTCGGGGTTAAGATAATAACCTGTAAACAGACCTACCGGTGGATTGTTCTTTACATCCACAACGCAGATTGAACCCTCTTCGCCGTCCTCAACAGGATTGCCGTCATTGTCAAGCAGCTGAATATCATAAAGCGGTGACGGCTTGCCCGTTGAACCGATTTTAATATCGTCCCACTGAAAATCTGCAAGAAGAACACTGCCCTCTGACTGTCCGAAGCCCTGATAAATATTGTGTCCGGTGAGCTTGAACCATTTTGAGTTTACCTCAGGATTAAGCGGTTCGCCGGCTGTTGCCCAGTGCTGTATTGAAGAAAGGTCATAGCTTGCAACGTCTTCAAGAAGCATAAATCTGTACATTGTAGGCGGTGCACAGAAGGTCGTGAGCTTATAGTGCGACATTTTTTCAAGGAGCTTTGACGGAACAAATTTATCCATATCATAAGCAAAAATAACCGCACCGCAAATCCACTGACCGTAGATTTTGCCCCAGCCGAACTTAGCCCAGCCGGAATCCGTAACACTCATATGAAGTTTGTTTTCCTGAACCTGCTGCCAGTATTTTGCCGTAACTATATGACCGAGCGGATGAGCGAAATTGTGCTGAACCATTTTCGGCATACCCGTTGTACCCGAAGTAAAGTAAACAAGCATTATATCGTTCCACTTTGTAGCCTCGTCGCCTGTCGGACGGTCAAATACGTCAGAAAACTTTTCAATTTCTTCCTCAAAAAATTCCCAGCCCTCCTGCTTTTCTCCTACTATAATTTTATGCTCTACGGTAGGAATTTCAGACATTGATTTTTCAACCTGTTCAATAACAAAATCATCGTGTACACATACGATAGCACGAGCCTTTGCCGCATTTGCACGGTAAACGATATCTTTCTTTGTAAGCTGTAAGGTTCCCGGAATTACAACGGCTCCGATTTTGTGAAGTGCAACGGCACAAACCCAGTATTCCCAGCGTCTTCTGAGAACAAGCATAACAACCGAGCCTTTCTTTATGCCTATACTCTTAAAATAATTTGCTGCCTTATTTGAAAGACGGCTGATGTCCTTAAAAGTAAAAATCTTTTCTTCGTCGTGGTCATTACACCATACAAGTGCTTTTTTGTTTTCGTCCTGCTTTGCCCACTCGTCAACGATGTCAAAACCAAAATTGAAGTTTTCAGGCACATTTACCTTATAGTTCTTCTTGAAGTCCTCATAGGAATCAAACTCAATGCGTGGTAAAAATCGATCAAGTAACATTTTTCTGCTCCTTCTTTTTTATTATTTATTTTTTAAATAAATTACAGATACAATACAGAACTCAATAGCACAATAATATCTTTTTATTACATAAAAAGGTTTTTCTTCTGTGGTTGCTATAATATCACAACATCGTTGAAGTGTCAAATACATAATAGGATTATTCAAAGTCAATATTGTACTATAATGACCGCCAAACAATAAATTCTTTATGTTCTTTTATTGAAGTTATGTGAATTTTTTTATAAATCCGTCCATAATATTTTCGCTTATATCTCCGCCTATCACTCTGCCGTCAAAAACAATAAGATTTAAATTTACATCATCGTTATCAGGGTAATTCAAAATTTTAAAGCTGTATTTGCAGCATTCTTCGCCCTTATATTCAGACAAATCCAGTCCCATTTCTTTTTGTATAGTATTATAATGCTCATATATGTCATTAAAATATACCGGAATAAGTATATTTGTTACTTCATCCGGCTGAGTTTCGATTTTCCAACCAAACTGAGCCGCAAAATTTTTTATGTCCTCAGAATTTTCTGCCTTTGTACTGTATGAACCTCCGTCATATTTAACTGTCGTATTTTGCCTTTTTCCAAGCAAAATACAAATCACAAAAATCACAAAAACCAATATAATCAAAGAAAAAATAATTATAAATTTTTTTTGAATTTTTTTCGTACTCAACGAAAAAACAAACATATTCACACACTCCCCTTTTTTACATATATATTTTCGTAAGCATATATTTATCCGCAATTTTTTTCTGTGCTTTACGAATATTTGTAAACGAAGGAATATTACAGGGTCGCATATACATATAATATCTGAGTGAGGTGAATTGTTTAATGACAAGAAAAAAAGACCCCTTTAACAACACAGTGGAAATCGGTGTACCGTTTTATCCAACGGGAAATGAAAAATATCCCTTGAACCCAAACGCAAGAATTATTCCGTCACAATTCAACTTTCCGATTACGCCGATGAATTATATGGTAATACGGGATATATCCGAAAACTATGACGAACAAATCAAGGACTGAAAAAGACAAGCCTGTATACAGTGAAATACTCCCCCACTTATCAAATGGGAGAGTATTTCATTTCCTGCATTATTTTACTGCTTTTCCTTTTCTTTATTTTCATGCATTGCAATATCGTTCAGAACCTTATCCTGATACAGCTCTATTGCCACTAAAATCAGTAAAACAGCAAAAATCAATCCTGCCGGAATCAAAGCCGCAACAGCAATCGCCTGCCACTTAACCAACCGGAATATTATTGCAAGCAGCAAAAGCACTCCTGCAATTTTCATCATAATCTGTCCCGGTTCCAACATATTCAATTTGTATTTATATCGGTTTTCATAAGTTATTTTTTCATTTTTCGGGCTTTTTCTCCGCATAACTGTTCTCCCTGTTCAAGTGCATAATATAAAATATTCCCGTTGTGCCGCTTATGTTTTTATTATACTTATCATTCGACCATATATAAATCCGTATCAGAATTTTTTGTAAAATTCATAAATTTGATTGATATTTTCAATGTCCAACAGATTTTTACTTTTTTCTTGACAAAGCTATGATAATACCTTATCATTATCGTATCTGATTTTCAAAAATCAGTATAAATCAAACTTTAAAAAATGAAAGGATTTAAAGAAAATGGCTGAAAATAAGGTTATAAACATCAATCCGAATGCCAAAAAAATAAGAACAGGCATTATTATTGCCGTTGTTGTAATTGTCTTGATTATTCTTGCGGCGTCAAGTATATCTATTGTTCCTGCGGGTAACAAGGGCGTACAAATGAATATGGGTGCGGTTACAGGTACAATTTATAATGAAGGAATAAACTTCAAAATTCCGTTTATTCAGTCGGTAGAAATAATAGACACCCGTGTGCAGAAATACGAATCCTCAGACAATGCCTCAGCAAGTAAGGATTTGCAGACAATAACAAGCTCTATCGCTGTCAATTTCAGAGTTGACAGCTCAAAGGTAGATAAGCTGTATCAGAATATCGGCACTAACTACAAGGATACCGTCATATCCCCCGCTATTTCGGAATGTATAAAAGCTGTAACCTCACAGTACACCGCTGAACAGCTTATCACAAAGAGAAGCGAGGTTTCAGAAAAAATGAAAACTCTGTTGCAGGAAAAGCTCAAAGATAAATACATACTTATTGACAGCTTTAACATAACAGACTTCCAGTTCAGCGAAGCTTTCAACACTTCTATCGAAGAAAAACAGATTGCGGAACAAAACGCCCTCAAAGCACAGTATGACCTTGAAAGAATTAAAACCGAAGCTGAACAGACAATTACGGAAGCATCAGGTGAGGCTGAGGCTATGAAGATTAAAAACAATCAGGTAACTGACAACATAATTAAACTTGAATTTATCAAGAAATGGAACGGTGAAATGCCAAAGTATTACGGCGGCGACGGCAACCTTTTCCTCGGTCTTGATGACGGCGAAACAAGCCGGTCAGGAAATTCAGGCACTTCTTCTAAGCCTGCGGAATAAACCACACAGTAAAATCTTATAAAATCAAAAAGCAACGGGGACTGTATTCGTTTTACAGTCCCCGTTTTATTCAGTCCTCAAAAAGGTCGTCCATAAGATTTTTTATTTTCTCACTGCGTTTTTCAGTTTCTTCACTGTTTACGCTGATGTCAACAACATCGCCCTCGTGTGCGTTTGGAACAAGTATTTTCGGAAAATTCACGAAATTTCCGCTGTCCGTTTCAACAACGGCATATTCCCCCTCAAAACGGTCAATTATAACCTGCAATATTATTCACTCCTTATTTTTCGGTATTTACCGTAATATTACTGCCGTCAGATGTTATAGTAATACTGCCGTCCTCGTCGGTACGGAGTATCTTTGCACCGATATCTTTCCAGCGTTTTATAATTGTATCTTTCGGATGTCCGTATGAATTATCTTTGCCGACACAGATAACGGCATATTGTGGCTTGACTTTTTTGACGAAATTTTTTGATGATGACGATGTACTTCCGTGATGTCCGATTTTTATTACATCTGCCGAAACATCTGCCTTTATTTCATCTTCACTCAGCTTTTCGGCATCACCCATATAAAGAAATTTATTATTCTTATATGTAATTTTAACCACTGCCGAATAGTTGTTAAGCTCATCATATTCACTGCTGTTCGGTGCAAGAATATCAACTTTAAGATTATCCTCAGAAATTATTGACACGCCTGCTTTTGCACTTTTTATTTTCAGACCCTTGTTTTTGATTTCAGTAAGTAAATTCTCGTATGTTTTGGTATTAGTGCTTGCCTTTGGCATATAAACACTGCCTATGTCAAAGGACTGAACAACCTTTTGCATACCGCCTATATGGTCTGCGTGAGGGTGTGTGCCGACAAGATAGTCGATTTTGGAGTAGCCCAGATTTTTTATATAATCAACCACCGTTTCGCCGTAATCCGCCGTACCTGCGTCAATAAGCATTGTTGTACCGTCAGGAAGTTCAATAAACTCGCTGTCGCCCTGTCCGACATCAATATAATGACTTATCAGGTTTCTGCTGCTGTTTTCGGTATTGCTTACGGTCATCGAATTTTCAGACCCGCTTAAATCTTCATTCAGAAACCGTTGAACTTCCGCACAGCCGCACAACGAAAACGCCATAACCGCCGTCACAAAAAACGAAATAATACTTTTTAATTTCAATAAAACCACCTCAGTTAATTATCATAATTGTCCGATAAATTCATCGTACAATTTATTATATCATAACATAAACAGATGTACAATATTTTGCACATTACAGAAAAAAGGACAAAGAGATAAATAAAATTCTTCTCTCTTTGTCCCGGAATAAAAATATAATATTTAATTATGCCGCAGCAGGATAGCTTTCTTCTGCACTTTCACTTTCGGTGGTTTCGCCTGACGATACCTCACTTACATCATCGGAAGTAAGCTGTGTTACAGTACAGCCCTTATTCTCCATAAGTTTTAAAATTCCCTTTTCGCCCTGAAAATGTGCCGCACCGACAACAAACATAACTGTATCGTCGCTCTGCATATATTCTTCCGCTTTGTCAGCCATATTGACATTTCTGTCATCAAGCATTTTCTTGTTGTATTCATCAATCAACTGCTTTTCTTTATCTGTCAGGTCGCTTTCATCAATATCGTCATTAACATCTTTTTCGGTTATTGTTCCCTTTTTCCATTTATCATAAAGCTCATTCAATGCATTAACCTGCTCTTCAACGGCACCGTCAGCCGTATATGATTTCAGTATAAGTTCCTGAGTTTCGTCAGAAAACTCTGTAAGAAGATTAAGCTGAAAATCTATTGATTCAACCTCCAGAACCTTTTTGTTTTCTTTCTTTGCACGCTTTGTAAGAACGCTGTCAACACCGCAGTTAACATCTAAACCGCTTTTATTTACAATGATATTTTCTATAAGCGAATTCCACATAGCAGGCATATAATAATCATAAAGCTCTGTGTACATATTGTTGTCTGTCAGCAGCTTTACAGCTTTTTGGTAGGTGTCGGCAGATATATGATCTTTAATGGTTGTTCCGTCGGTGTACATCATTTTCTGATATATATCTATTGCCTGTGAAATATCAGACATAACATTGGTTACATCTGCTTCCACGGCAAGTGCCGTACAGTTTTTAAAGGCATTTTCAAAATAATCAGGCATATTGTTTACAGACTCGTCAGCGGCGTGTATTGAACCCATCATATAAATATAATTTCCGTTTTCGTCAGTAACCTTCCATACTGCCGGAGTGATTTTTTCGTTTTCTACGGAATTTTCGGATGACTGCGGCTTTGATTGCGGCTCTGAGTATACCTTTGACGGTAAATCCTCTGACGCCTGTGATGACTGTGTATCAGACACACTTTCACTTGGCTGCGATGACTGCTCTCCGCTCTGACCGCTGCATCCGGTAAGAGCAAACATCGACAGCATAGCACCGGCAAGCAATCCGCACATAATTTTTCTTATTTTCATAAATTTAGTCCTTTCATATATTTTTGAATATTCAAAATAACGTTGAACGGCAATCTGAATTTGTAACTGTCTGTTGTACGACAAAAAGAATCAAATCAAATTTATTTTTTTACTGAAGTATTTTTAGAATTTTTTGATTTGTCTTTTTTAAAGAATCGAACACACTTTCCGACAGGGTTTTTACGTTTTGTACTGTCCGACTGTAAAACAACTGACGAATTAACAATTTCATATTTTTCTTTCGGAATATTGCGTTCTTTTATTCTTGTGTAAACAAACCGTCTTAAAAGTGCATACAACACAGATGTAACTGCACCGCTGACCAGAAGTCCTATAATTCCGAAGAAATTACTGAAAATGATAATTGCCGAAACAAGGAATATAGGCGGCAAACCGATATTCGAGCCGACAACACGAGGGAATATAAGGTTGCCCTCTATCTGCTGCAGGCATATCATAAATATTACAAACCAGAAGGTCTGCATCGGGCTGACAGTCAGTATCAGCAAAGCACCCACAACAATTCCTATTCCGACACCGAACATAGGAATCCACGAAAGTATCGCAACAAGCACGCCTACAAGCGCTGCATAAGGAAATCCGAAAATTGTCATTCCAAGTGCTGTAAGGCCTCCGAGTATTACGCACTCAGTCATCTGTCCTGTAATACAGTTATAAAACGACTGATTTGTCAACGCAGCAACCTCAACAATATAATCGCAGTTTTTCATCGGTAAAATCGAATATATCAGTTTTTTGAAATCAGACGACAGCTTTTCTTTTCTCATAAGAGTATAAATCGCAAGAACTATACCCAGAAAAACATTTACAACAATGCCTACAACAGATGTCAGCATATTCATAACAGAACCGACAAAATTTGCCGCATCGTTTTTCAGGAAATTCATCAGTGTGGTACTGATCAAATTCCAGTCAATCGACAATCCCGAAACAAAACTGTTTATCGTTTCATTCTGCTTGCACAGGTCATTTACCCATTCCTGCAATCTGTTTAAAGATGACGGTATTGAATTTGCAAGCATTTGAATACTCTTTGATATTTCAGGTATGACAATTATCATCAACACCCCGATAATAAGTATAAATAAAGCCAGCGAGAGCACAATGGCAACAGGCCGTCTTGCTTTTTCCTTGGCTGTACTGACAGGCTTGCCGTCTTTTGAGCGAAAAAGGTGTTTCTCGATTGCTTTAAGCGGAACATTAAGAAAAAAGGTCATACAGCCGGCAATAATAAACGGCATCAGAACATACATTATCCAGTTAAGAAACTGAAAAACTATGTTCATATTCTGCAAGGCAAGATAAACAAGAATTACTCCTACGCATAGCAAAAAGATTTTTTTCATATTCTTTTTATTCAAATCCATAACTTCATCTCCGAATTAAGTTATTGTTTCCATTTATTATAAAATAAATAAGCGGTAATTGCAAACCCTAAAACGAATAATTTTGTAGTTTTATAAAAACAGTTAATTACACTTTTAAATATTATATTTATCAAATAAAACAGAAATTAAATTCGTTTTGTATCCTTAAAGGTTTATCATTCATACTTATTTATATTTATTCAGAAATTTACTCTTGAAGTTATAAGTGCTTGTATGATATTATCAAAGCAATAACAATTTTAACTAGAGATGAGCAAAATGAGATAGAAAAATAAATCTAATATGGAGCAAAAGCAG
>JBJEOP010000087.1:0-9591 GCA_051880775.1 Acutalibacteraceae bacterium | reverse complement strand
CAAATCCTGCAACCTACACAGGCGTGTTTTCGGATATAAGGGAGCTTTTTGCGTCAACCAACGAGGCAAAAATGCACGGCTTCAACGCAGGCAGATTTTCATTCAATGTCAAGGGCGGCAGATGTGAGGCTTGTCAGGGCGACGGCATAATCAAGATAGAAATGCATTTTCTCCCTGATGTTTATGTACCCTGTGATGTCTGCGGCGGCAAGCGTTACAACCGTGAAACCCTCGAAGTGAAATACAAAGGCAAGTCAATTTATGACGTTCTTGAAATGACGGTTGAGGAGGGCTGTGAATTTTTTGAAAATCACCCGAAAATCCGCACAAAATTACAGACCCTTTACGATGTCGGACTGGGATATATCAAAATCGGACAGCCGTCAACAACGCTTTCGGGCGGCGAGGCACAGCGAATTAAGCTTGCTTCCGAGCTTTCACGCCGCTCAACAGGCAAAACGATATATATTCTCGATGAGCCTACAACGGGACTTCACATAGCCGATGTACACCGACTCATTGATGTATTGCAGAAACTCGTTGATAACGGAAATACGGTTGTAGTAATCGAACATAATCTTGATCTGATTAAAACTGCCGACTACATTATCGACCTCGGCCCCGAGGGCGGCGACGGCGGCGGAACGGTTATTGCAACAGGTACCCCTGAGGAAATTGCACAGTGCGAAAACTCCTATACCGGTCAGTATCTCAAAAAATACCTGAAATAACGGCGGTGATAATTTGTTCGGATATTTACAGCCAAAAAAAAGCGAGCTTAAACTAAAAGAATATGAACTCTACCGAAGTGTCTATTGCGGACTCTGCCGACGCTTAGGCAAAGACTACGGCATAATTTCCCGTCTTACACTCAGCTATGACTGTACTCTTCTTGCAATGCTGTCACTGTCGCTTAAAGGCGAAAAATCCTGTGTAACACAGGGACGCTGTGTCTGCAATCCGCTGAAAAAATGTCTTTTTTGCTGTGGTAACGGCGACAGCTTTAAGTTTGCGGGAGCGGTTTCCGTGATAATGACCTATTATAAATTACAGGACTCAATAGAAGATTCGGGATTTTTCAAAAAGATAATTGCCCGTTTTCTTAAAGCAATATTTTCACATTCTCACAAAAAGGCGGCAAATGACTATCCGCTGATTGAACAGAATGTCAAAATAATGATGGAAAATCAGCGGGCGGCAGAAACCTCCGACAGCGGAGTCGATAAAGCCGCCGACAGCACGGCAGTTTTAATTTCAAATCTTTGCTGTATGCTTTCCGACGATGAAAAGCAGAAAAAAATACTGCGTGAATTCGGCTATTATGTCGGGCGGTGGATATATCTTATTGATGCGTCAGACGACCTCCCGAAAGATATAAAGAAAAAATCCTTCAATCCATTTAAAAGGCATTATACCTCCGATAATTCAGATATATCCTCAACTATGAGCTATTGCAACGATGTGCTGAATATGACTGCGGCACAGGCTGTTGCGGCATATAATCTTCTCGAAATTAAGGACTACAAAGAAATACTCGATAATATAGTATATAAAGGTCTGTCATCACAGCAGGAATACTGTCTTTTTGAAAAATATAAAGAGAAAGACAAATCAAAAAAAGACTATTATCCTGCACTTTCACGAAAGGAATAAAAAATATGAATAACGACCCTTACAAGATACTTGATGTTTCGCCTGATGCAACCGATGAGGAAGTAAAACAGGCATACCGCAAACTTGCAAAAAAATATCACCCCGACAATTATGTCAACAGTCCTCTTGCGGAAACAGCGTCCGAAAAAATGAAAGAAATCAACGACGCTTATGACCGTATTCTTTCCGAGCGTAAAAAGGCAAAAAGTCAGGGACAAAACTATCAGACATACCACGCAAATCAGTCACGCTTTGCAAACATAAGAGCCCTGATAAACGCCGGAAGATTTAACGAGGCAGAACAGGCACTCAACTCTGTCATATCAACCGAGCGTGACGCAGAATGGTATTATCTTATGGGTATAATAGTTTACCGCAAGGGCTGGCTTGAAGACGCCTACAATTATTTTTCAACCGCCTGCAAAATGGATCCGACAAACGCCGAGTATAACTCTATGTATCAAAGAGTACAGGCACAGCGTTCAGGTCAGTTCGGCGGATATAATCAGAATGACGGTGCTTCAATGCCTTGCACCTGCTGTGATATTTGCACTACGCTTTTGTGTATGGATGCATGTATGAATTGCTGCTGCAACGGCTGTCGCTGACGGCGGAAAGCGTGAATTATTATGAATATAGCAAAAAAGACCGCGCTCGGCGGTATAGTTACGGCACTGTCGGCTCTTTCAATGATAATTTCAAATATTATCCCTGTGGGAATGTATGTATTTCCGGCACTTGCGGGAATTTTGATATATATTTTGTCGCTCATTTGCGGAAAAAGCTACGGCTGGTCGGCGTTTGCGGCAGTGGGAATAATATCGTTCATTTTATGTGCCGACAAAGAAACGGTATTGTGTTATTTGTTTTTGCTCGGATATTATCCTATGATTAAATCATATATCGAAAAAATCAGATTAAAGCCTGTTGCATTTGTCTTAAAGCTTGCAGTGCTTAACTCTGCGGCAGTCGGAATATATTTTCTTATGCTTTATGTGTTTTCGATGTCACAGGAAGAATTTATGATATTCGGCGTAAATCTTCCGCTTGTTTTTCTTGTAATGCTGAATATAGTATTTATCGTATATGATTATGCACTTACCGTTTTCAATAAAACATATTGCAGAAAAATTACAGAAATCATTACAAAAATGTTCAAATAATTACAGCAGATATTTTACTGAAAATCTTGTTTTTGGAATAATATAATTTTATTTGGTAAATTTTTCATTCTACCCATAAATTACCGACTTTTTGTCGAAATTTTGTAAATGTAATAAATATCCCCTGTTATTTATACATTTTGACGATTGCAATTTTACTGAAATTGCTTTATAATGATTATAATTATTGGTAAGTATATTTATTACATTTTTGTAACATAAGGAAAGGTCGTGTAACTTTGTCGGCGAAAAGATATAAGCAGAAAGCAAAATATTTTTCTGAAAAAGTAAAACAAACAAAGCATAAGGTGCAGAAATCTATTGCGTTGTTGTGTTCGGCTGCCGTTATTGCAACAGCGGTACCGATAGCTTCGATTATGTCAGTAGGGGCACAGTCCGCCATATATGCTTCAACCACCGACTACCTTAATATGCGTAAGGGAGCAGGTATGGGTTACAGCGTAATCGGGGTAATTCCGAAAAATACCTCAGTAAGAGTGCTCAGTGCGACATCTGGCTGGCTGAAAGTCAGAACGTCTGACGGTGCCGAAGGTTATTGCTCAACCGATTATCTTGATATAACAACAAACGCCAAGACGACCGATTATCTCAATCTCCGCAAGGGTGCAGGAACAAATTATTCCGTAATCAAAACAATCAGTCCGAATGTTACGCTTGATGTGCTTAAAATCATCAACGGTTCGTGGGCTAATGTCAAACTTTCGGACGGAACAAAGGGATATGTATGCACAGACTATATCTCCTACATAACCTCGTCCTCAAACAGCGGTAATAATTCAAATACCTCCAATACAGTGAAATATACATTAGAACTTTCATCAACATCATTGAAGCTTGCCGCAGACAAATCTACGGTAATAACAGCAAAAGCAAGTTCAAACGGAAAAGTTCAGTGGAAGTCCTCAAACACCAAGATTGCAACTGTATCATCATCGGGACAGGTGAAAGGTGTTTCAGCAGGAACAGCAACAATTACCGCAACCGATACAAAGACAAATGTAACGGCAAAATGTACCGTCAATGTCGTTAAGACGGATTATACCTCAATCACTCTCTCAAAAACCTCAAATACTCTTTATGTCGGAAAAAACTTTACTCTCACCGCAACAACCAAACCGGACTCAGACGGAAAAGTAAACTTTAAATCCTCCAATACCTCCGTTGCAAAGGTTTCAAATGACGGTAAGGTAACAGCAGTAAATGCAGGAACAGCAACAATTACCGCATCTGATTCCACAGGTCTTATCACAGCAAAATGTACCGTTACGGTAAAGGAAAAAGACTCAATTTCAATCGCAAAATCGAGCGTTGCCGTTGACGAGGGCTCTTCCGTAAAAATTACGGCTAAGGCGTCAGATTCATCAATGAAAATTCACTGGTCATCAAGCAACCTCAATGTTGCAGGCGTTGATAACGGCGTTATAAGCGGACTTCGTCCGGGAAAAGCAACAATTACCGCCTCAGATGAAACAGGTAAAATAAAAGCCACCTGTGTTGTTACCGTAAACGGCGTTTCAGCAGGAAACATCACCCTGTCACGCTATTCAACCTCAACAACCGCAGGAAAGACAATCTATATCAAAGGCTACTCTCCGAACTCCGCATCATGGGAAACAAGCGATTCAAGTATTGCAACGGTGTCAAGAGGTCTTATCGCAACCAAAAAGGCAGGCAGAGTTGCAATTACATATTCCGATAATTACGGCAATAAGGCGGTTTGTGTTGTTACCGTTTATGATGCCGCACCGATAAGGTTTACGTATTCTTCACCGAACTCCGCAACACGCAACTCTGATGTAACATTGGTTGCTATTACGGATAAATCAAGACAAAAGGTTCGTTTTGAAGTGGATATGGACGGCGAAAAAATATGGGTTGACGCAACAAGCAGAACCGCTGACGGCAACACATACGTCTGGAAGGGCAAAATCCGTGTTACAAGTGCGGGAACCTTTAATGTAAAAGCATATTCATACAACGACGGCTCGTGGAAAACCTGTTCTGACGGTGAAACCGATATATATGTAAGCTCAAAGACAAATTCAAATACAACAGGTCTTGACAAGCTCCGTGCAAGTGATGATGTAATCAAATTCATAGGCGAAAAGGAAGGCTTTGTTTCCTCGGTAACTTATGATACGCTTGCAAACAACCTTCCAACTCTCGGCTACGGCTATGTTGTATGGGAAGGACAGAAATTTTACAATAATCTTACAGAAAGCGAAGGCTACGCACTTCTGGTTGACGCTGTAAACAACGATTCATATACTTCAAAGGTCAACGATATGCTCATCAGCAATAAAGTAAGATTTAATCAGCGTCAGTTTGACGCACTTGTCAGCTTTTCCTATAACCTCGGCACAGGATGGACTTCCTCATCAGACTTAAAGGACATACTCCTTAACTCTATCGGTACAATCTCATCAGATACCGTTCTTGTAGGAAAGGTTACAGCTTACGACGGTCTTAATCTCCGTTCACAGCCTACAACAGCTTCAAGCGTAACAGATGTTCTTTTATACGGGGAACGGGTTACACTTGTCAGCTCAGAAAAATACAATAACGTATGGTATAAAGTAAAGACATCAAGCGGAAAAACAGGCTATTGCAGCGGTACATATCTCAATATTACAACAACAGGAGAAGTTGGCCGTGACCTTAGCTATGTAAACAGAAATGCTCTTATCCGAGAAATGCTTGCTTATCATCACGCTTGCGGAGTCTGCTACTACGGACTGCTTTACAGGCGTGCAGATGAGCTTGAAATGTTCCTTTACGGCGATTATGTTGCAGACGGACGAAGCAACAAACACAATTTCCCGAATCCGTCTTGTATTTCATTCCCATAATGAACCCGGGCGGCATATAAAAATGCCGCTCTTTTTCATATTAAAAAAATTTTAAGAGGTGCTTAAAAAATGAGCGAAAAGAAAATAGGATTTATAGGTGCAGGAAATATGGCAACCGCAATTATCAACGGAATACTGAAAAACAAAGCACAACCCGCTGATAAAATCAATGTATTTGACCTCGACAGTGAGAAACTTACTCTTATGTCGCAAAAAGGCGTAATTCCTGCCGAGAGCGGAAAAGAACTCGTAAAAAACAGCGATATAATCGTTCTTGCGGTAAAACCGCAGAATTACGATTCTGTTCTGAACGAAATAAAGGACGTAACCGAAGAAACTAAGGTTTTTGTAACAATAGCCGCAGGAATTTCAATAGATTATGTTCAGGCAAAGCTCGAAAAACAGTGTCCTATGGTTCGTGTTATGCCGAACACGCCGCTTCTTCTCGGCAAAGGTGCAACGGCGATGTGCCGCTCAGAGTCAATTACAGATGAAGACTTTGACGAGGTTTATAAGATGTTTTCACTGTCGGGCGATGTAGCAATACTTCCCGAAGCACAGATGAATGAAATTATTGCGGTAAACGGCAGCAGTCCTGCTTATATCTATCTTTTTGCAAAGTCAATGCTTGATTATGCGGTATCGGTCGGCATCGACCGTGACACAGCCCTTACTCTTATATGCAAAACCTTTGAGGGCAGTGCGGAAATGCTGCGTTCAAGCGGCGATTCGCCCGAAACACTCATCGAAAAGGTTTCTTCAAAGGGCGGAACAACAATCGAAGCTATGAAAATACTCAACGAGCGTGAAGTTCCAAAGGCTATATTTGACGCTATGGCAGCCTGCACAAAGCGTGCCGAAGAACTCGGAAAGTAATATAAAATAGCTCTATGTCAATAGTTGGGGTAAAACCGAAAAAATGAGAAAACAAGTGGCAGCAATCATATTGCCACTTGTTTCTATTTAACAAAATATATGTAAAATGCGATTACGAAAACGTCTGAAATTGCGGTAATTGTAAGCATTGCATTTAAGAACTTTGATTTTGTCAGTATAAAAACTTTCTTTTCTTTTATTGGAATGTCTTTTATTATTTGTGTGCGATAATCGTGGATTTTATCCGTTTCAGCTGAACACTCAGGGCATTTACACGCTTTTCTTCTCAATTCCATTTTAGCGGATTTTTAGCAAATATGCTCTACTTTTTTAAAATTTTAAAAAATTTTTTGGGCTCTATCTGCTTACCCAAACATTTATTATAGAGCCGAAATTTTTATGTTTACTTTTACACTTTTATATGATAAAATTTTATTGTAATAAAATATCGGATTAGGAGGCATATCTATGAATCCGAAAATAAAAAATGATAATACAGACTTTCTGTTCAAAGCTATTCTTACTCTGAAAACAGTAGACGAATGTTACGCTTTCTTTGATGATTTGTGTACCGTACCCGAAATAAAAGCTATGGCACAGCGTTATGTTGTTGCAAAAATGCTGAACGAGGGCGAAATATATAATGAAATTGTTGAGCATACAGGTGCAAGCACGGCTACAATAAGCAGGGTAAACCGTGCATTAAGCTATGGCAGTGACGGCTATGCACTTACATTCAAAAGATTGCAGGAACAGGGCTATGATAATTTAGCTGATATGCAAGACAAAAAAACAGATGATAAGGACGGTAATAAACAGTGAGAGAATATTCCGATTTTGCGGAATTTTACGACTGCCTTACTCAGAATGTCGGTTACGATAAAAAAGCGGATTATTTACTGGAACTGTTTAAACGTCACAATCATAATGCAGGTCTTACGCTTGACCTTGCCTGCGGAACAGGAACTCTTACACTTGAACTCAAAAAACGAGGAATTGACATTTACGGCATAGACGCTTCTTGTGAAATGCTGACGATTGCACAGCAGAAAGCCTTTGAAAACGGTCAGAATATAATGTTTATTTGTCAGAAAATGCAAAATCTTAATCTTTATGGTTCGATTGATACCTGTATATGTTCACTTGACAGTATCAATCATCTTACATCATCATCTGATGTACAAAAAACATTTGACCGAATTTCAATGTTTATGAATCCCGGCGGACTTTTTGTTTTTGATGCAAATACCGTTTATAAGCATAAATATGTTCTTGGAGATAACTGCTATATCTATGATACCGAAAAAGTTTTTTGTGCATGGCAGAATAATTATAACGAAAAAAACAATAAGGTTATGATAACGCTTGACTTTTTTGAGCCTGACGGAAAGCTTTACCGCAGAAGCTCCGAGCAGTTTTCGGAACGGGCATATACACGCAGCGAAATGACCGAAATGCTTACAAAAGCCGGATTTGAACTTGAAGCCGTTTATGATGATATGAGTTTTGAAGTTCCGAAACAAAATTCAGAGCGTGAAATTTATGTAGTGAGGAAGAAATCGAATGAGTAAAGATAAAATAATAAGATGTATTACATCTGACGGAGCGGTAATGGTGTCAGCCGCTGATACATCAAACCTTGTTTATACAGGTGCAAAAATCCATATGACATCGCCTGTTGCGTCAGCGGCACTGGGCAGACTTCTTACAGCCGCCTCAATTATGGGAGCACAGCTTAAACAGAAGGACGCAAGCATCACACTGAGAATAAACGGTGATAACAGTGAAACCGGTGCGGTTATTGCAGTATCTGACAGTAAGGGAAATGTGCGTGGTTATGTACAAAATCCTGACTGTCCGACAGAATATTATGAAAATGGTAAGCTGAATGTAGCAAAGGCAGTAGGAAGAACAGGTATTCTGAATGTTATGCGTGACTACGGTTCAGGCGACCCTTATATCGGACAGGTTGAGCTTGTTTCGGGTGAAATTGCTGAGGATATTACTAATTATTATGCCACAAGCGAACAAATTCCTACGGTTTGTGCGTTGGGAGTTCTTCTTGACAAACAGGATCACGAGGTACTGCTCGCCGGAGGTCTTTTGATACAGCTTTTGCCGGGAGCAGACGAAAGCACTATAAGCAAAATAGAACAGAATGTCAGTCATCTTGAACCTATGACAACAATGCTTGCAAAAGGAATGAGCATAAAGGAAATCTGCGACACGGCATTACAGGGATTTGAAGTTGAGGTACTTGATGAAATGCCGATAAATTACGCTTGTACGTGCAGCCGTCAAAGAGTAATTGATTCATTCCGAATGTTGCAGGACGACGAGATACGCTCACTTGCCGACGAAAAGGGCTATGCTGAGGCAAGCTGTCATTTCTGCAACAAAAAATACCGATTTTCAAAATTACAGCTTGAACAGATTATCGAACAAAAGAAAAAAGATAACAGTAACTGACGCAAAAAAAAAAAACCGCATATTCCAACTAAAAACGGAATATGCGGTTTGTACTTTAATCAGATTATATATGTTATGAATGGCAGCTGTCATTTTCACCGCAGGAATGATTTTCGCATTTATGCTCGTGATGAGTGCATTGAATATCAGAATTGAAAATTAAATTTCCTTTAAGCAGTGCGTTTACAGCGTTGTCTGCATTTCCAAAGCAGCCTCCGTAAAGCATAATTCCTTCATCGGCAAGGGCAGCTTTTGCACCTCTGCCGATACCGCCGCATATAAGAGCGTCAACATTCATCATTGACAGCATACCTACCAGTTGAGCGTGACCGCTTCCCATAGTGCTTACCACTTCCGTACAAATAATTTCTCCGTTTTCAATGTCGTAAAGCTTAAAAAATTCGGTATGTCCGAAATGTTGAAAAATATTTCCGTTATCATAGGTTACTGCAATTTTCATTTAAAAATCCTCCAAAAACTCTGTTTTATACTATTTCTTGTTTGAGTAATGGATTTTGGGAATTTGCCCCAACCCCCACAAGGGCTGCTTGCTCTTGACC
>JBJEOP010000086.1:0-9683 GCA_051880775.1 Acutalibacteraceae bacterium | reverse complement strand
TAATTATTCTTCGTTGCTGAATGATTTGTAGGCGAATACAAACGCAGGCATAAAAAATACTGCCGCAAGCTCGGAAATAGTTGAAGTAGAAATTGATGTGCCTAAGAGTTTTCCGAGATTAGTACAGATTGATGTGTTTTTGGTGAGAAATATAAGTGCGGAAGCAAAAAGAAGAAAAAGTCCGATACAGCCGAACACTATTGCGGCGGTTAAAAAAGGTTTGTTTTTCATAAATATACCTCCCGTATGCTGAATGTCAGTAAATAATTGCACCGTATTTTTTTGCAAGAGATTGCAGAATAGTTTCATCAATATCACAACAGCTGTCAATAATAAGTCTGCCCTGATAATATCTTAATGCCGCTTCGAGAATTACCGCATCGTTTGTATGAATGATGAACGGGAGTCTTGACATTGTTGCCTTGTCGGAAAGAACTGCGGCGTCATCGGTAGAATTAAGGAAAAGATGAACAGCATTGATGTTTTCGTCGTCAAGGTCGATAAGCTCGTCCGACATATCATATCCGCATATTAAAGGCTCCGAAAGTTCAAGATTGTCAGGCAGAAAAAATGCCTCGCAGTCTATCGCCGCAGCATAACAGTCCTTTTCGTCTTTTTCGTTAAAGCGTATTTTTGTTTCGGAAAGCTTTTGCAATATGCGGCGGTTCTGCCAGCTTGCCTTGTCGATAAATACAGACGCACCGTTTTCGGCAAGCGACAAAATATCCTGTTCGGAATATTTTTTCGTATCGGTTACTGCAATAAGCGGAACGGTTGCGTGAGAAAATGCGTGTTTTATAAGTCTGTTAAGGCTTTCAATACCGTCTGAGCATTCAATGCCGAATGCGTCAGCACCCATTGACTGTAATGTGATAAGTGCGGCTATGTAGTCGTTTCCGCTCTCTGAAATGCCGTCGTCGTTGACATTCATTGTTACAAAAACAGGTATGCCAATGGTTTTTGCGGCGAGTACGCCTGCTCTCATATCGCAAAGATTGTTCTGACTCTGCAAAAGTATGAATGTCGCTCCCGAATCTTTGAGAACGGTTATTTTTTCAAGATAAGTAAAATACACATCTTCAAATGTATCACGACCGTAAGGCGGAATAAAGAGCGTACTCGGAACGACAACTCCGCCGACTAAGGCACTGCCGTCAGCCGCTTTGACGGTCGCTTCGGTAAGGGTACGGTTGATTGCGGCAAAATCATCGTCAAGTCCGAACTCCCCGAACCGACGGTGAACAGCACCTCCTGTCGGTGCAAAAAGCATATTTGCACCGTTTTCAAGAGCCTGTTTCTTTTTGAGAATAAGTGTTTCGGGATTGTCGGCAATAATTTTTTCACTGCACACTTCATCGGGATTTTCGCCTGTGATTTGTTCGCAAGCCGTAATTCCGTCAGCAAAAACGGGCAGCCGAAAAGGAAAACTCATCTGATTTTATCTCCTTATACTGTTTCTTTTTTGAGTATTAGATGTTGGGACTTTGCCCCAAACCCCACAAGGGCTGCTCGCCCTTGACCTCGGCAGGGGTATGATACCCCTGCACCCGCAATAAGAGACAGCATCACATTGATTCCGGTGCAGTGATTTTGAACATTTCAAGGACATTTCTGATAACGGTTCTTGTTGCAAGACAAAGTGAAAGACGAGCCTGCATAAGCGGTTCATTTTCGTTCTTTACACGGCAGGCATTGTAGAATTTGTGGAACAGTGTTGCAACGTCATATACATAGCGTGTAATTCTTGACGGGTCATAGTCCTTTGCCGCAGCGACAATTTCGTCGGGATATGCCGCAAGCTTGTTGATAAGCTCAATTTCCTCGGCTTCGGTGAGAAGTGTGTATTCTTCATCAGTGCAGTCACGGGGAGTTATTCCGCTTTCTGCAAGACCCTTGAGGATATTGCATATTCTTGCGTGGGCATACTGAACGTAATATACAGGATTCTGAGATGACTTTTCGATTGCAAGGTCGAGGTCAAAGTCAAAGTGGCTGTTTGCCTCACGGAGATTGAAGAAGAAACGTGCGGCGTCAATCGGAATTTCGTCAAGGAGTGTTACAAGAGTAATAGCCTTGCCGCTTCTCTTTGAGAATTTTATTGTTTCGCCGTTTCGTACAAGTCGAACCATCTGCATTAAAACAGCGTCAAGTCTTGATGAGTCAACGCCGAGTGCAGTAAGGGCTGCTTTAAGACGCGGGATATATCCGTGATGGTCTGCACCGAGAACATCAATAGCCTTGTCGTAGCCTCTTGTTACGAGTTTGTCGTAATGATATGCTATATCAGGCACAACATAAGTCGGAATACCGTTTGAACGGACGAGAACAAAGTCCTTATCAGCACCGAACTCCGTTGCCTTGAACCACAAAGCACCCTCCTGTTCGTAGGTGTGACCTTTTTCTTTGAGCATTTCAATGACACGCTGAACAGAGCCGTCTTTGTGAAGTGTGCTTTCCCTGAACCAACGGTCGTATTTAATGCGGTATTTCAGCAAATCTCTTTCAAGTCCCTCAATATTCTTTGGAAGTGCAAAGTCAACAAGTGCTTTTCTTCTCTCCTCGGATGTTGCGTTGACATATTTGTCGCCGTTAATTTCCGCAAAATTATTTGCGTGGTCGATAATGTCCTGACCGTGATATGAATCCTCAGGAAGCTCCCAGCCCTCCTGATAAATCTGCATATATCTTATTTCGAGTGATGTCGCAAATTTTTCAATCTGGTTTCCTGCGTCGTTTACATAAAATTCTCTTGCTACCTGATAGCCTGCTGCGTCAAGAACGCTTGCAAGCGAGTCGCCGATTGCACCGCCTCTTGCGTTTCCTATGTGCATAGGACCCGTGGGGTTTGCCGATACAAATTCAACGAGAATTTTCTTGCCTTTTCCGAAATCGGAACGACCGTAATTTTCAGCCTGTTCTTTTATTTCTTTGAGTACGGAAGTATAGAATGAATTGTCATAGAAAAAGTTGATAAATCCCGGACCCGCAATTTCAAAACGGGCAAGATTTGTTCCCGAAAGTTCAAGATTTTGTGTGAGAATTTCCGCAATTTTGCGTGGCGGCATTTTAAAGGCTCTTGCCGAAACCATTGCGGCGTTTGTTGCGAGGTCGCCGTGTGAACGGTCTGACGGAATTTCTATCGTAAAATCAGGTACCGGTACAGCCGGAAACTGATTTTGTGCTATTGCCCTTCCCATTGAATCAATTATTGCAGTTCTCAGATTATTTACTGTCTGGGTTGCTGTTGACATTGTTGTGTGCCTCCTCAATTTTTATGAATAATTCGTTTGTGCTTGCAAGCTCGGACTGTATGTCGATTGAATATCTTACTTCAAGCTCGCCGCCGTTATCGTTAAGATTGATTTTTACATTATCGGTATAAACGCCGAGTGTAATACTGCCGAAGCTCGTCATATATTCGCATTTATGGCGTTTGCCCTTTTCGAGAATAAGGTGGTGGCTTTCACTGCCGCCTTTTATTACCGTGACGGTATTGTTCGGGTCAACCTTGACGGTTGTTCTGTAATGACGGTCGGGGTTCTGAGCGTCGTATTCGTTATATGAAATATAGCGGCTGCCGTTTCTTGTGACATAGGCTGCCGACGTTTTAAGCTCAACCTTGTCCGACTGACCGTCTACATACTGTTTGCCGAGTACGGACAAAATATAATTTTCTTCCATTTTGTTTTGTCACCTGTTTCTTTTACTGCTGTAATTCTATATCTATATGGGTTACAGAATCATTTACGCTTCTTCCGAGGAAAATTCCTGCAAGGCGGCTGAAATCATCAACGGTATCGCTGACATAGTAACTGCTTGTGCCGAGCTTGCCGCTTGTGTTGAGCATATTGTTTTCCTGCAGGAGATGAGTAGCATAGAGTGCGGTTTCACGGCCTGAATCAATAAGCTGAACGTTTCGCCCGAGAAAGCGTGAAATTGCCGGTGCAATTATCGGATAGTGCGTACAGCCGAGAATAACCGTATCGACATCAACATCACGCAGCTCAGAGAGGTAATGCTCCACTATAAGCTGAACGATTTTGTCATCGGGAGAGATGAAGCCGTTTTCGACAAGCGGCACAAAAAGGGGACAGTCCTGCTGATAGACGGTTATACGGCTGTTCTGACGGAGTATTTCTTTTTTGTAGGAGCCGCTGTTGATTGTTGCTGAGGTTCCTATAACGCCGATTTTGCCGTTGCGTGTTGCTTTTACTGCGGCAGTTGCAGTAGGAATTACAACACCTGTGTAGGGTACAGACAAGCTGTCCTTTAAATCCGTTGCAACGGAGCTGACAGTTCCGCAGGCGGCAATTACCATTTTCACACCCTTTGAAAGTAGAAAAGCGGCGTCCTGCTTTGCGTATTTGGTGATTGTTTCACGGCTTCGGTTTCCGTAAGGAACACGACCCGTATCGCCGAAGTAAATTATATTTTCCTGCGGCAGTACGTTTATCATTTCTTTTACGGCAGTAAGACCGCCAAGTCCGGAATCAAATATTCCGATTGGAGCGTCAGACATTTTGTTCATTCCTCTCAAATGCAAGTTCTATGAGCTTTTCGATAAGACTGCTGCCCTCAATATCACAAGCCGCCATAAGCTTAGGATACATACTGATTGAAGTAAAGCCGGGAAGTGTGTTTATTTCGTTGAGAAGAACACGACCATCGTCCGTTACGAAGAAATCAACTCTTGAAAGACCCGTACAGCCGAGTGCACGGTAGGCTTTAAGAGCGGTAACCCTTACTTTGTAGATAAGCTCGTCGCTGATTTTTGCAGGGATATAGAGCTTTGAGGTTGCATCGTTGTATTTTGCGTCATAATCGTAAAATTCCGCAGTAGGAGCAATCTGTCCGGGAATTGACGCAACAGGCTCGTCGTTTCCGAGAACGGCACACTCAACCTCTTTGCCGACAATATTTTCTTCGATAAGGATTTTTGAGTCCTCTTTTATTGCAATTTCAATAGCCTTTATGAGTTCTTCACGGGAATTTGCCTTGCTTACACCTACGGAAGAGCCTGCGTTTGCCGGTTTTACGAAAACAGGATATGACGACAGTGCTTTTTCGACTTTTGCAATACATTTTTCGGGTGATTTTTTGTAGTCGCTTGCATAGAACCAAGTGAATTTTGCCTGGTCAATGCCGAGATAATCAAACATAATGTTTGTAACGACCTTATCCATACAGTCGGCAGACGCAAGAACGCCGCAGCCTACATAGGGGATGCCCGAAAGCTCGAAAAGTCCCTGAATTGTGCCGTCCTCGCCGTTCTTGCCGTGAAGTACGGGGAAGATAACGTCAAGCTTTATTATCTGACAGCCGCCGGCGGTAATTACGGTAAGACCGCCGATTGATGAATCGGGTGAAATAAAGGCGGTTTTGTTTGACGGGTCGTTTTCCCAACTGCCGTCGGCTATTGATGAAGTATCGCCTGAATAAAGCAGCCATTTGCCTTTTTTGGTTATACCTATTGTAACGACTTCGTATTTTTCCTCGGGTATCTGACTGATGACATACGAAGCAGAAATTCTTGAAATTTCGTGTTCTGAGGATTTGCCGCCGAATATGACAGCTATGCGTTTTTTCTGCACAATTACCACTCTCCTGCGAAAAGATTACATTTCAGATTTTAGAAAAAACATACATTATATATTATTACAATTTATTATATTAACATATATTCGCATTTCGTGCAATTCAAAATTAACATTATATCGACTTTTGCTTTTAGAACTTCATTCTTTAATTAAAATGCTTTTGTGCAAAACGACGAATATATATTTTTGAATATTACAAATTGTAAAAACCCTTGATTTTTATAATATATGATGATATTATATAAAAGTAATTTATTACAAATTTGAAATCTTTTTCCGATGCGGTTAAATATTTGTAATCGCTTGCGAAAATTTTAACTAAATAATCAGCCTGAATATAGAAAATTCATTTTTCAGAGAGGAGTATGTTGAAGAAAATGAAGAGGTTTATCAAGAAAGCTACCGCAGTTGTACTTACGGCGTCAATAGCCGTAATGATGCTTATTACGGGTACAACAATGGCATCGGCAGAATCAAGCACAGGCGTAGGACTTGCCGCTCATGCTCTCAGAGCTTACAGAGAGGGTTGGAGCTATGTGTGGGGTGCAGCATCGGAGGGTGCCGTTGACTGCTCGGGTCTTATTTATTCATATAACGGTGTAGGCGGAATGAGAACCGATATGCTTGCATCATCAAGCGAATGGGGTTATGTAAGCAACGGTGTTCCCCGTATTCACGGTCTTGGACTTCATCAGCCGGGTCATATCGGTGTTTATATAGGTTCGGGTATGGCTGTTGACGCAAGAGATGAAAACTCGGGCGTTGTTTACCACAATGTTTCAAGCAAAAGCTGGGTTGAGTGGTTCAAGGTTGCAGGAGTTTCATATCCGAATAACGGCTGGGTACTTCTTGACGGAGATTCATACTACTATGAGGACGGACAGTATCTTGCAGGTACTTCAAGAACTATTGACGGCGTAACATATTCCTTTGACGGAAGCGGCGTTTCAAATATTGCACCGCCGTCAGACGCTTATCAGGCAACGGATTATTCATCTTCAAACAATCAGTCAAATAATCAGCCGGAACCTGAGCCACAGCCTGAGCCTGAGCCGGAACCTGAGCCACAGCCTGAGCCTGAGCCAAGTGTTGAGGAATCAAGCGAAGTGGTTGTTGAAGAGTCAAAAGAAGAATCAAGCGAAGCAGTTGTTGAGGAATCAAGCAAGCAGGAGTCGCAGACAACAGAGTCAAAGCCTGAAACAAATACCAACAAGACGCTTGCGTCATATGGTGATGAGGACACAGACAAGAGCAAGAAGGTAGCCACAATTCAGACAAGACTTTATGAACTCGGTTATCTTACCGATAAGGCGTCGGGATACTTCGGAGAGGATACACTTAACGCAGTAATGCTGTTCCAGAATTACAATAATCTTGATGTAACAGGCATTATGGACAGCAATACATACAAGGTGCTTAAATCAGCCAAGGCAAAGTCAAACTTCAAGCCGCTTGAAAACGGTGAGTTTGATGACGGAACTACACTTCCTATTACCGCACTTCAAACAAGACTTACAGAACTTAAATATTACTATGATGATATAACGGGTTTCTACGGCGACCTTACCGAAAGTGCCGTTAAGATGTTCCAGAAAGACAACAAGATTAAGGCAACAGGTATCGCTGACAGAGTAACACAGGAAAAAATCTTTAACAGCAAAGCAAAGGAAAATCTGAATGCAGGCAGTGTTACATACGGTCAGAGCGGTGCAATGGTTCTGAAAATGCAGAAAAGACTTATCGAACTCCGATACCTTTCGGGTATTGTAAACGAGAAGTTTGACGCTGATACTCTTGAAGCACTGAATGCATATCAGGCAGCCGCAGGACTTGAAAAGTCAAAGACAATGACAGCTGAACAGCTTGAAGGTCTTTATGCTGAAAATGCACCGAAGTCACCTGATTTTGATACGCTCAGATACGGTTTCACAGGCGACGACGTAGCACAGCTTCAATCAAGACTTGCCGCACTTAAATACTATGACGGAAAGACATCAGGTGTTTACAGTCAGGCAGTTGTAGCCGCAGTTGAGAATTTCCAGAAAGACTTTGGCCTCAAAGTAACAGGTATTGCCGATAAGGAAACACTTGAAACAGTTAAGACAGAGGCTCAGAGAGCAAGCTCACAGGTTGGCGAACAGCTTATACTCCAAACGGCAACAATCGCTGACAACGCTCTTGCAGGACTTGCAGACAGCAAGTCGGCAGAGATTGCAATCACACAGCAGAGCCAGAGTGACCTCATCAGAACAATGGTTATCCTCGGCATTGTGCTTGCTTTTGCAGGAGTTCTTACCGCTGTATTTGTAGTAGAGCTTAAAAAGAGGAAAAAACTCGCAGCAGTAAAAACAAAATAAACATAAAATTATAACGACCTTTCAGTGCAAAAGCTGAAAGGTCTTTTTAATTTGTTGGGTTACAGTTTTTCAAAATCTCCAAGCATAATACTGTTTATTTTTTGAGTAATGGAAGTTAGGGCTTTGCCCCAAACCCCACAAGGGCTGCTCGCCCTTGACCTCGGCAGGAGTATGATACCCCTGCACCCGCAATTTATATTCTCAGGTTTAAAAGGAAATAGTAAAAGAACGGCGAAAACCGCAATATCGGTTTCCGCCGTTGAGCTGATGATTGAATTTTATATCTCTGTTCCGAAAAATTGACCGAAATCTTTTGTGTCAATCTTGTTTATGAAACATTCGCCGATTTTTTTCAGCATAATGAAGTTTATGCTTTTGCCTGTGCTTTTTTTGTCACCCCTTGTGGCTTTTAAAATCTCAGACAATGAAAATTCCGTTTCAGTCGGGAGATTGTTCTTTTTAAGCAGTGCAATAAGTCTGTCGGCTGTGCCCTTTTCGGTCAGTCCTTTTTCTTCTGAAATTAGTGTGATAAGCACCGAACCGATTGAAACAGCCTCACCGTGAGTGAGCTTTGAGTAGTTGTTCAGCTTTTCAAGAGCGTGTCCGAATGTGTGTCCGAAATTAAGAATCGCACGTTCGCCCGTGTCACGCTCGTCGTGTTCAACAACATCACGCTTTATTGAAACACATTCAAAGATTATATCGTCAATAAAGTCTTTGACGTTTTCTTTTTCCATACGCTCAAAAAGAGAACGGCTTTTTATACAGCCGTATTTAACGACTTCTCCAAGCCCGTCAGCAAAGAAAATATCGGGCAAGGTATTCAGCGTTTCGGGGTCAATCAGAACAAGACGTGGCTGCCAGAATGCTCCTACGAGGTTTTTGCCTGTCGGCAGGTCAACACCTGTCTTTCCGCCAACAGATGAATCAACCTGTGCAAGCAGGCTTGTCGGAATCTGCACAAAATCAATTCCACGCAGATAGCTTGCCGACGCAAAGCCTGCCATATCTCCCGTAACGCCGCCGCCGAGTGCAACGACAATATCGGTTCTTGTGAGGTTATGCTCAAAGAAATGTGTGTACATCTTTTCGATTGTTGAAAGTCTTTTCGAGGACTCTCCTGCGTCAAAAACAAAAACAGATGTTTCAAATCCGTTTTCTTCGAGCGATTTTTTTACGGCTTCGGCATAAATCGGTGCAACGTTGCTGTCGCTGACAATAACCGCACGAATAGCCTTGGATACATTTCTTATGTATTTTCCTGCATGTGAAATAATATTGTGTTTAATAAGAATATCATAGCTTCTGCCTGTTTTTACTTCAACCTTTTTCATTCACCCAGACTCTCCTTTATTACTTTGCTTTTGTGCAGTATTTCGGCAAGCTGCTGTCTGTCGCCGCCCTGAATTGCGTTTCTTATTTCGGTAATATTTGAGATAAGCGTATCTATTTCATCAACAAGCGGTTCTTTGTTTTCGATAAAAAGTTCAGACCACAATTCCGCATTTATGTTTGCAACCCTTGATACATCACGGTAACTGCCGCCCGAAAATCCCTTGTGCTTAGGACAGCAAGGACTGAAAACATACGAACACGCAAGAACATGGGGTAACTGTGATGTGAAAGCAATCATTCTGTCGTGTTCTTCGGGAGTTGAATAGCACACAGAACCGAAACGAAGTTTTTTTGCAAGATCTGCTATTTCTTCGACAGCGTCCTGCGGTGGTTC
>JBJEOP010000085.1:0-9839 GCA_051880775.1 Acutalibacteraceae bacterium | reverse complement strand
AGACGCAGGGAAAAGACCCTTGTTGTTTTTGCCCTCGCTCTCGCCGAAAAGCTGTTTCCACCATTCGTTCATCATTGTGAACGCAGGCTCATAGCTTACAAGAAGCTCAATAGCCTTGCCCTTGCGGTAAAGGATATTTCTGATTGCGGCATATTTGTAGCAATCGTTCTTGCTGAGGTCTGTATCCGTGAGTTCCTCACGAGCCTTTGCAGCCCCTGCCATAAGAGCGTCAATATCGGCACCCGAAACGGCAATCGGCAGAAGTCCTACTGCCGTAAGAACGGAATAACGTCCGCCTACATCATCAGGAACAACGAATGTCTGATAGCCCTCTTTGTCGGCAAGCTGTTTGAGTGTTCCCTTTGCCTTGTCGGTAGTGCAGTAAATTCTTTCCTTTGCACCCTCTTTGCCGTATTTCTTTTCAAGAAGCTCTCTGAATACTCTGAAAGCGATTGCAGGTTCGGTTGTTGTACCCGATTTTGAAATCATATTGATTGAAACATTTTTGCCCTCACAGATTTTAAGCAGCTCGGAAAGAGCGGTTGAGCTGATTGAGTTACCCGTAAAGTAAATGTCAGGCGTATCCTTTGGAAGTACGTTGTAGTTAGGTGATTTAAGAAATTCAATAGCGGCTCTTGCACCAAGGTATGAACCGCCGATACCGATTACTACAAATACATCTGTATCAGCCTTGATTTTTGCGGCAGCCTTTTTAATTCTTTCAAACTCGTCCTTGTCATAGTCAACAGGAAGGTCGAGCCAGCCCGTAAAATCGTTACCAAGACCCGTCTTGTTATGGAGCAGGTCATGAGCAGCCTTTATCTGTGGTGCTATTGCTTCATATTCCTCATCAGAAATAAAGCCTTTAACATGTTTGTCGTTAAGAGTAATAGACATAAAATATTATCCTCCTTATTTTTGTATGGATTTCCCCGCAAAAACGGAAAATATCCATATAAGAAAATCTCCTAACTGTATTTTACAATATTTAATTCATTTTTGCAAGGAATAATGACATATTTATTATTTAATTCGTAATTCGTAATGCGTAATGCGTAATTATTATCACAACAGGCTTATTTTTCAGAATAAAATTATTCTTAAAGGTAATTTTGTGATAATTTATATTCGGAATTTATCGGCTGTCTATACCTTATACACCTATAACTCAAAACTTCATACTGCAAGCTGCAATAATTTTACAGGATTTTCTTGACAGCAATACAGTAATAATGTAAATTGTTATATAGACTGCTTAAATTGTAAACATAAATAATAATATATTTTTATTTATATATACTTTATTTTTTCGTATTTTATACTCAGTTTCACAAAACTTTGAAAAGGAATGAATATTTAATGGCAATAAACAGCGACAACAGCAATAACAATCAGAAAAATACAGACAACGGCGAAATTTATTCTTACAGCGACCGTCGTGTCAGCACAAAATCCTATGTGTATGAACAGTCTGAACCTGATACTCAGACGAGCTATTACAAAAAAAAGAAAAAAAAGCTCATCAAAAAAATAACTGCCGTTTTGTGCGTATTGGCAGTTCTTGTAGGCGTAGTTATAACCGTATCGTTTTACTCCATACCCGCAAAAGATGACAAGGCGGTTAATGCCGAACATTCAGATGCATCGGAATTAGTCATCTCCGCCGTTATGCCGCCTGAACCGATAAAGCCTAAGAAGCCCGTATATTCAGCGTCGGGAGAGTACAAAATCAATCTCAAAAAATTACCCTCTGCTGTAAAAAAAGAACTTGATAAAAATGTTACGGCAGAATTTATTGTTCTTTATGACGCATCGACCGATGAAATATTATATCAGAGAAATGCCGACAAAAAGTGTTATCCCGCAAGCACAACCAAGCTGCTGACCGCTATTGTCGCAAGCTCGATTATTGACCCTGACACAGAAATAACGGTAGGCAAAGAAATTGAACTTATCGGCGAGGATTCAAGTACTGCCGGTCTTCAAGTCGGCGACAAGCTGACCTTTGAAATGCTTATGGACGCATTGATGCTGCCGTCGGGAAATGATGCTGCCTACACAATCGCAGTAAATGCCGCAAAAATATACGAGGACAATGATAAACTTACCGACGAAGAGGCTGTTTCAATATTTATGGATTTAGTGAATGATGCCGCTGAACAAATCGGTGCATCAAAAACGCATTTTGTAACGCCTGACGGCTGGCACGATGACAACCACTACACAAGTGCAAAGGATCTCGCCAAAATTGCCGCATACGCCCGAACCGTTCCGCTTGTAAAAAATTCCGTCAAAAAAGCCTATGCAGAGTGGAAGCTGAAAAGCGGTGACACTGTTGCGTGGTACAATTCAAACCAGCTTCTGCTTGGAAATTCAGGGCTTTATTCTAAATATGTTGACGGTATGAAAACAGGCTTTACTGACGAGGCAGGCTCATCTGTTGTCGCCTCAGCAACAATGAACGGTCATACACTTATCGCAGTCGTTATGAACGGTGAAACACTCTACAAAAAATATGATGACGCAAATTTACTGTTCAAGGCAGGCTTTGACCTTTACAGCCTTGACTACACATACGGAAGCTGATAATCTGAGATATAATTTAAATTCCAAAGTAATTTCCACTGTACGGATTTACTTTGGAATTTATTTTTTGCTCTCCTTATTATAAATCACTTAAAAATTTTTAACAAAGCACTTGAAATTTTAAGCAAGATGTTATAAGATATTATTAACATAATAAAGACTTTCTGCAAACTAAAATAATCGGAAATATGTGCTTGAGGTCTTTTTAATAAAATATTCCTGATCAGGAGGTAATAAAAATGAACAGATTAAAAGACAAGGTTGCTATTGTAACCGGTTCTACAAGCGGTATCGGCGTAGGTATCGCAAAGGTTTTTGCCGCTGAGGGTGCAAAGGTTATCGTTTGCGGTCGCCGTGAGGCAAAGGGACAGGCTGTTGTTGACAGCATTGTACAGGCAGGCGGAGAGGCTTCATATCATTTTATGGATATCACCGCCGTTGAAAGCATTGACGCTCTGCTGAAAGACACTGCTGAAAAATACGGTAAAATTGACATTCTCGTAAACAACGCAGCTAATGTTGCCCTTAAAGACGGTCGTGTTGATGAGCTTACGCTTGAAATGTGGGACGGAATTTTCCAGAGTGACCTTCGTGGAACATTCTATGCCGTTAAACAGGTAATTCCTTATATGAAAGAAAACAAGGGCGGTTCAATCATCAATATCGGTTCAATGGCATCATGCGGCGGCGACCTCGGTTCAACAGCCTATGCCTGTGCAAAAGCCGGCGTTGATATGCTCACAAAGTCAACGGCACTTCAATTTGGCAAGGACAATATCCGTTGCAACTGTGTTCGTCCCGGACTTATCGTAACCCCTGACAACGACGCTCATGTTCCGCCGGTGTTAAAGGATATTTTCCTCAACAACATAATGGTAAACCGCTATGGCTGTCCTGAGGATATTGCAAATATGTGCGTTTATCTTGCATCTGACGAAAGCGAATACTTCACGGGACAGGTTGTTACTGTTGACGGCGGCTTGAATGCCCATGTTTCTACTGTCGGAGAGTTCAAGAAAATGAGCAGCCGTACCTGGTAATATTTCAACAAATTCAACTATGATTTTTTATGGCGTTAATGACCTTTAAAGTCGTTAACGCCACTTTTATTGAATAAGAGTGAAAACCTGCGGCTTGCACTAATTACGCATTACGCATTACGAATTACGCATTGAATCAAAGGCTTATGAGGTTTCGGAATAATATTGAAAAGACCGACCAAAAGCTGATTTGTTCAACGGAATCTGCGGCGGTAATCGGGTATTCGGCTATTTTGTTTTTATCGTTTTTGTATATGATTTTACCGAGTTTGTCGCCTGTCTTTACGGGAGCATCAACTTCCTCCTTTAAGGATACTTCGGCTGTAATTTTGCCGTCGCTTCCCTTTGCGATAAGAAATGCTTTTGAAACATCAGCCGCCGTGCGAACGGTAGGCTTCATTCCGTTTTTTACTTTTATGTCGCATACGGCGTTTTCGGGGACTGTCGGAACATACATAGCATAATTTGCAAAACCGTAATCAAGGAGCTTTGCTGCGTCGCTAAATCTCTCCTTTCCTGTTGCACTTCCGAGCACAACGGCAATAAGGCTGAGTCCGTCACGCTCAGCCGTTGCACTTATACAGCTGCCCGCCTGTGACGTTGTGCCTGTTTTAAGACCTGTAATTCCGTTGTAGGTTTTTAGGAGTTTGTTTGTGTTTACAAGCTGTGTTTTGCCTCCCCTGAGATAATCCATCCATATTCCGCTGTACTCAAAAATCTTCTTGTGCTTTATCAAATCCCTTGACATAACCGCAACATCATACGCACTTGTAACGTGTCCGTCCTCGTCAAGTCCGTTGCAGTTTTTGAATACGGTTTCCTTCATACCGAGCTGTTGTGCCTTTTTGTTCATCTGTGCAACAAATTCTTCCTCCGTGCCACAGATATATTCGGCAAGAGCTACTGCCGCATCGTTTGCACTTGCAACAACGGTTGCTTTTATCATTTCGTCAACGGTCATTGTTTCGCCCTGTTCAAGCCATATATCCGAACCTCCCATTGATGCGGCGTGTGCCGATGCGGTAACGGTATCTTCAAGGGATATTTTTCCGCCGTCAATCGCCTCCATAACCAAATCAAGCGTCATAACCTTTGTAATTGACGCACAAGCACGAACCTCGTGGGAGTTTTTTTCGTACAGAATTTCTCCTGTTTCAGCGTCCATAAGTACCGCCGACGGTGCCGTTATTTCTTCATCTGACAGTGCATACGCATAAACCGGAAAGCACAACGTCACAACAGCAAAAGACAGCATTACCGAAATTGTCCTCAAAAACTTCATAAAAATACCGCACCCCCAAAGCATATCTGGTATAAACTATATGCCCCGAAAGTGCGGTATATGAAAAGCGTATTTTAAATTTTAAGTCTTATAAATACCCCGTCTGTGACCAATGTCAAGAACAAGAATGAGAATTTTATCGTCCTGAATTTCGGCAATAATGCGATAATCTCCTACACGATACAGCCATTGACCGCTTCTGTTTGCAGTCAGTCCTTTGCCGTGTATGAGTGGGTTTTCACAGCCTTGAAGATTTTTCATCAGCCACACAATGATTAGTTTTGCTGTTGGCTTATCCATCTTTTTTAATTGCTTTATTGCTTTGTCTGTAAGCTCAACCTTATATTTCAATTAAGATCCAGCTCCTTTATTACATCTTCAAGCGGATAAGAAACAGGATTTTGCTTATACTCCGAAATTGCCTGATTATAAGCCTGTAAATCAAACTCATCTTCAATTTTTTCGAGTACAGCTCGTCTTATTAGCTCCGAAACAGTTATACCGTTCATATCTGCATAGGCTTTAATGATGTTGGAATCCTCGTCATTTAATCTGAGAGAAATAGTCATAACTGACATCTCCTTTCCTGTAATACATTGTATTACATATTGCTGAATTTGTCAAGAAATTTGTCCCTGCGATTATTCCCCTGTTTCTGCAAGGAAAGAATCAATTTCCCGTTTAAGTCGTGAAACAGGCAGACCTACTATATTATAATAATCTCCGTTGATTGATTTTACAAACAACGCTCCTCTGCTCTGTATTCCGTATCCGCCTGCCTTGTCATAAGGCTCGGAAGTGTTGACATACTGCTCGATTTCCTCGTCAGTAAGTTTAAAAAACTCAACCTCCGTTGAAACCGAAAACGATTTTGACTTATCGTGATAATAAAGACAGCAGCCCGTTATAACCTTATGAGTTTTTCCCGAAAGCATATTCATCATTTTTCGTGCATCATTTGTATCACGGGGTTTGTTAAGGATTTTGCCGTCAATAATCACCGACGTGTCACAGCCGATTATAAAAGCCTTGCTGTACTGCATCGCAATTTCCTTTGTTTTCGCACACGCAAGATATTCGGGACATTTTTCCACTTCAAGATTACGGGGAACATACTCACGGATATCCGACGGTATTACACGAAAATTATCATATATCATTGAAAGAAGTTTTTTTCTTCTTGGTGATGCCGATGCAAGAATTATATCCATTGTCTTTTTACTCCTGTTTATTCTTTATTGTTCCTGTGAGGAAATAAGTTCCTTATATATTTCTCCTTTTTTAATGCCTGTTATCTTTGAGCTTTCCTTTGCCGCCTCTGAAAGCGACATTCCGCCGTCTGCCAGCTCCCTTGCAAGAGCGGCGGCGTCTGTCAGCGTCATTTCCTTTTTTTCGGGTTCAGCTGCCCCCTCAATTATAAGCACGATTTCGCCCTTTATACTTCCGTCGGCGTATTTTTCCGACGCTTCTTTCAGCGTTGTTCTTATTACTTCCTCGTGAATTTTTGTAAGTTCACGGACTATTGAAACTTTTCTGTCGCCGAAGTATTTATATAAATCAACAAGCGTCGCCGCAAGTTTATGCGGTGCTTCATAAAAAACCATTGTTCGTCTTTCGTTTTTCAGAGAAAGCAAGTGTTCCTTTCGGCTCGGCTTGTTCACGCTGAGAAAACCCTCAAACGTAAACCGACCCGTCGGCAATCCCGATATTGCAAGAGCCGACGCCATAGCAGTAGGTCCCGGAACGGCACAGACCTGTATTCCCCTGTCGGCACACTGCCTGACGAGCAGCTCGCCCGGGTCGGAAATTGCCGGCATTCCTGCGTCCGTTACAATGGCACAGTTTTCGCCGTTTTCAATCCGCTGACATATCTCTTCCCCACGGTCGTGAGTGTTATATTTATGGTAGCTGACCATAGGTGTGTTTATATTGAATTTATTAAGAAGTTTTATCGTTACCCTTGTGTCCTCCGCCGCAATAAAATCAACGCCTGATAATGTTTCAATCGCACGGGGCGAAAAATCCGACAAATTTCCTATCGGCGTACCGACTACAAACAGCTTTCCGCTCATTAAATATATTCCTCCTTATATGCACCGTAAATTTCAAGCATCTCGTCCGAAAAGCTGCCGTCCTCTTTTTCTATGAACAGCACAGGCTCAACGATAAGACCGTTTGGTCTGCCGCCTCGCCGTCCCTCAATCAAAAACAGCTTTGGTGCTTTATTTGCCCTTTGCTGTACAAAACGCAGACGCTTGGGTTCAATGCCGAATTTACGCATTGACAGTATGACATCGCTTAGTCTTTCGGGACGCTGACACATACACAGTTTTCCCGAAAAATTCAACAGCTTTGCGGCTGTCTGTGCAATATCGTCCATTGTGCATAACGCTTCGTGACGGGCAATCCTGTGTGCCTGTTCGGGATTTACAATTCCCGTTCCTGCCGCCTTATACGGCGGATTGCACACAACAAGGTCATAGCTTGAAAATTCCACTTTGCCTTTGAGATTACACAAATCCTCATTTATTACATCTATTTTATCTTGCAGTGAATTATATTCTATACTGCGTTCAAGCATTGAACACGCATTACTCTGTATTTCAACAGCGGTGACTTTTTTCGGTACGCCGTCACGGCTCCATATAAGCGGTATTGCCCCGCATCCGCTGCCAAGGTCACACGCTTTATCGTTTTTGTGGGGCATTGAAAAATTTGCAAGCAGTACGGTATCCGTCCAGAAACGGTGTTCATCAGACACAATCACCTTGATTCCGTTTCCGAGCGGTTCAAGCTTTTCACCGTCTTTCAGCATAAAAACACTCCTGTAAACCGATAATATAATAAGATTATACCACAAAGTATATTTTTCGTAAAGACAGACATACGACCGATTTCAATAATTTACCATAAAATATCCGCTTTTATCCGTCGTGCTTATTTTCTTTTACTGCAATATACAAAAATTACCGGTCATATTTAACAAAATTATGTCAAATAGGGATTAGTTATATATATATTTATAAAATAAATGAGAAATTCAAGATTTTACGAAAATAATATTGCTTTTTTCTGATTGCGTGATAAAATATAGATAGATTATAAAAAGGAGGCTGTTACTATGGCTTACAAAATCTCTGATGATTGTATTTCATGCGGTGCTTGTGCCGCTGAGTGTCCTTGCGGTGCTATTTCAGAAGGCGACGGCAAGTACGAAATCAACGCTGACGCTTGCTCAGACTGCGGTTCTTGTGCTGCTGTATGCCCTGTTGGTGCACCAAATCAGGAATAATTTTCTTACCGAAAATTAACATTGCGGACAGTATGTTTTTTGCATACTGTCCGCTTTTTTTCTTATAATTCAACTGCCTTTTATTTACAAAGTAAATACCGCTTATCAACAGGTGTTATATACATTTATCTAACCTTGCTTTTCAGTTCTTTTTACAGCCACACGAACCGCATTGAGCTTCGTTCTCTCCGCAAAGAATATAGTCGCCGCCCTCAATACGAATGCCCGAACCGCCAACAAGTGCATTTGCTAATTTTACTCTTGCAGAATTATAAATCTGTTGTACGGTAGTGCGTGCTACCTGCATATAATCCGCACATTCTTTTTGAGATAATCCCTCTTTGTCGATAAGACGTATTGTTTCATACTCATCAACAGTCAGGATTATTATACTGCTTTCGCCGCCCTTCGGGTGAAACTCATTAACTCTTGGAAGACAGCATACTTTCCTGCATTTTTTCGGTCTTGACATATATTATTACCTTTAAATTCCTTTTAAAAAATATTGACATAATCTCTTGAATTATGTTATCATAAAATCAATTTATGACATATGCCATTTATTTCATTGTAGCATATTTACCGAAATGTGTCAACAACACAAAAACATAATAACGAGGGTGAATTTTTATGAAAGTAATAGTTATCGGCGGCGTTGCGGCCGGTACAAAAGCAGCAGCTAAAATCAAGAGGGAAAACCGCTCGGCTGATGTTGAAATTTACACTAAAAGCAGTGATATTTCTTATGCAGGCTGCGGTCTGCCCTACTATGTCGGCGGAGATATAGAAACAAGAGAAGAACTCATTGTCAACTCTCCCGAGAAATTTGCAGCACTTACAGGTGCAGCCGTTCACACAGGTGAAGAAGCAATCAGCGTTGACGCAAAGAGCAAAACAGTTGTTTTCCGCAATACTGATGACTTATCAGAGCAAACGGTTTCTTACGACAAACTTATAATTGCAAGCGGTGCTGAACCTATTGTACCAAAATTAAACGGTTCAGAGCTTGAAGGTATTTTTACGGTTCGCACACCTGATGACGCTATTGCAATCAGAGAATATATTGAAAAAAACAGCTGCAAAAAGGCTGTTGTTGTCGGTGCAGGATTCATAGGTATGGAAATGGCTGAAAACCTTATGGCTCAAAAGCTGTCCGTAACAATTATTGATATGACAAGCCAGATTTTGCCTAATATACTCGATTCCGAAATGGCGGGCTACGCTGCAAGAGAACTCCGCAGGACAGGGTTAAGAATAGTGACAGATACTGCCGTCACTTCATTCAGCGGCGAAAACAAAGTCAGTGCCGTATCAACAGGAAACGGTGAGCTTGCGGCTGACGTTGTTATTTTAAGCATCGGTATTCGTCCTGCAACATCATTCCTTGAAAACACAGGCATTGAAATGAACCGTGGTGCAATCGTAGTTGACGAGTATCAAAAGACTAACCTTGACGATATATATGCAGCCGGCGACTGTGCTGTTGTCAAGAACCTTATAACAGGTCAGCCGCAATGGTCGGCTATGGGTTCTACCGCCAACATTACCGCAAGATGTCTTGCAAAAACGCTGACAGGCACACAAAGTGCATACGGCGGTTGTCTTGGAACAGGCGTTGTAAAGCTCTCGGAAAATCTCA
>JBJEOP010000084.1:0-9866 GCA_051880775.1 Acutalibacteraceae bacterium | reverse complement strand
TCATACTTGGAGATTGCTTTACTATATTTTTTATTTTTTTATGAAACGAACGTGAATAAATTTACAGATTTATACAGTAAAATATATAATAATACTAAAAACTTTTGTTTGCAATACAGAGCATTATGTATTAGAATATAATTATAAAATGAAAAGGAAGTGCAGAAATGTACAAAAATTATATCTTTGACCTTTACGGAACACTCGTTGACATCAACACAAACGAACGAAAAGCAAGTCTGTGGAAAAATATGACCAATATTTACGCTATGTACGGTGCAAAATACACAACAAGCGAATTCAAGAAAAAATATTTCGCTTATACCGACGACGAAATCAAGAAAATTCCGACCGACAAATATACCACAAATCCCGAACCGCAGATTGAATATGTTTTTCAGCGTTTGTTCACTGAAAAAGGCGTTGAGTGCGATATGGAACTTGCAAAAAATATCGGCAAAACATTCCGTGCGTTGTCGCTGACTTATGTAAAGCTTTATGACGGCGTTATTGAGCTTTTTGAGGCAATACGCAAAAACGGCGGAAAAATTTATCTTCTCTCAAACGCTCAGAGAATTTTTACAGAGCCTGAAATTCGTATGCTCGGAATTTATGATATGTTTGACGATATTATGATTTCTTCGGACGAGGGCTGTGCAAAGCCTGACGTTAAATTCTATAAAAGAATTATGGAGAAACACTCCCTCAAACCCGAAGAATCAATAATGATAGGCAACGACTGCACAACAGACATCAAAGGTTCACACGACGCAGGTCTTGACTCGCTGTATCTTCACACGAACATTTCACCCGAAATAAAGGGCGAACTTCTTGCAAAATATCAGATTATGAACGGAAGTCTTATCGAGGCAAGAAAAGCACTTTTCGGAGAATAAAAAAATTTAAAATTCAAATGTAATGCCGTTATCCAAAGCAGATAACGGCATTGTTTTTATTCCTCATTCTGTCTTAAAAGCTCCTGTTTTTTGTCCCAGAGTTTCTGCGAAAGGTCAACATAATACTTGTGTGGATTTTCAAAACGCTTTACCTCGTCCCAGAGTGTGTCAAGCTGTTGCTCGCAGTTCTTTCTGATTTGCTGAATTGTCGGACATTCATAGCACAATGTACCTTTGTCGAAAATCTTTTTACGCAGTTTTTTTGCGGTAAAGTTCGTAATTTTCTTGCGTTTCCAGGTGTATTCGGGGTCGAAAATTACATAAGGCTTTGTGTCGTCGATTTCCTCGTCAAACATAGTTATTACATCGGCTATTGCCTTGCCTGTTTCGTTGTCATAAAGTCGGTAAAGATTTTTAAAGCAAGGATTTGTAATTTTTCCGACATTTTCGCTGATTTTTATTTTCGGGGTTTCCTTGCCGTCTTTATACACAGATGTAATTTTATAAACACCGCCAAAAACAGGCTCAGAGCTTGATGTGATGAGTCTTTCGCCTACACCGAAGCTGTCAACGGGAGCTCCCTGTCTTAACATATCGGCGATTATATATTCATCAAGAGAGTTTGACGCACAGATTTTGCAGTCGGGGAAACCTGCGTCATCAAGCATTTTTCTTGCTTTCTTTGAAAGGTAGGTTATGTCGCCGCTGTCAATTCTTATACCCTGAGGACGACAGCCCATAGGAACCAGTATATCGTTGAATGCACGGATTGCATTAGGCACACCTGATTTAAGCACATTATAGGTGTCAACAAGCAGTGTACAGCTCTGCGGATACTGCTTTGCATAAGCACAGAAAGCCTCGTATTCACTGTCAAAGGACTGAATCCAGCTGTGTGCCATTGTGCCGAGTGCCGGTATTTCAAAATCACGCTCCGAAATAGTGCAGGCTGTTCCGACACAACCGCCGATATATGCGGCTCTTGCACCGTAAACCGCACCGTCATAGCTGTGAGCCCGTCTTGAACCGAATTCCATTACTCCCCTGCCGTTTGCCGCACGGACAATTCGACTTGCCTTTGTGGTGATAAGGCTCTGGTGATTGATTGTAAGAAGTATCATTGTTTCAACAAGCTGTGCCTGAATTATCGGACCTCTGACGGTGATAATGGGTTCACCGGGGAAAATCGGTGTTCCCTCCTCTACTGCCCACACATCACAGGCAAATTTAAATCCGGCAAGATAGCTCAGAAATTCCTCGCTGAAAATTTTCTTTTGACGTAAAAATTCAATATCTTCATCAGTAAAGGTCAGGTTTTCAAGATACTCAATCACCTGTTCAAGACCTGCCATAATTGCAAAGCCGCCGCCGTCGGGATTTCTGCGGTAAAACATATCAAAGGTTGCGATTGTGTCCTTCATACCGCTTTCAAAGTATCCGCCGGCCATTGTGAGTTCATAAAAGTCCGTAAGCATTGTAAGGTTAATTTTGTTATAAGCCATTCTGAATATCTCCTTTAATAATTTGAATTTTTGTATTGCTGTTTCAGTCGGCAATTATATTTTTTACTGTTTCAATACCGTTGGTGTTCATAATGTAAAGTGCCATAATCTCGGCAAGCTCAGGCTCGTGGTTCGGCATTGAACAGGTTGCCGTCAGCTCATAAGGAACGATAACTCTGCTCTCCATATTACGCCTGTTAAAGTCGGCTTTCAGAGTCAGTGCAAACTGAATTACGCACATATCGGTACAATCGCCTGTGACAATAAATATATTTTTATCGGTCTGACTGATTATATCGGCGAACTGCGGTTCAAGAAAACCGTTTGTGGAATTTTTCTTGACTACTGTAAAATCCGACGATTTTTTAATTTCATCGGTCACTTCACTTTCGTATGTTCCGTCAAGGCAGTGAACGGGAAATGTCCTGAACTCAACGCTTTCTTTGCTGTGACTGTCGGCAAGTGCGATGTTCGGAATGTTATTTTTCGTGCATACTGCGGCAAAATCCGCAACGGAGTTGTTTATTGACAGCACCTCTTTGCTTGACAATGCACCTGTCTTTACAAAGCCGTTAATCATATCTACTATAATGTGTGCGGTTTTGTCGGTCGGGAGCTGTGACAGTGAAATCTCTTTCAGTGACGAAAACCACTGATAAACCTCCGAAAAAGATTTTTGCAGTTCCTGAAAAGATTTTGTGTGTTTCAATTTAATACGCCCCTTTGTTATGATTGATTTGAAATTATCTTTTTGATATTATCAATTATACAATATGTTTTTCAAAATTGCAATAGGAAATTAAAAATTTTTCAAAAAATTTTTTTTCGGTAAACAATGACAGTTATTCAGTACTTATTTTATGCAGAAAGTGACAATAAATCTGTGTTTTTGACGAAAATAAGCTGAAATATTGTTGCATTATTGCTATTGTTATTTATTTTCCGATAATTTATAATGGTAGTCAGAGTATTGCGTATTTTAATATTTAGTGAGGTGTAATCAATGAGATTGCGAAAGCAGGCACTCGGTTCAAGAAATCTTATCGGCGTAAGAGTTGAAGAAACACGCAAGAAAAAAGGTATGAAACAAAAAGAACTTCTTGCTCAGCTTCAGGTCAGAGGCGTTGATATGAATGCGTCGGGACTGTCAAAGCTTGAAGGTCAAATAAGATATGTTACTGATATTGAGCTTGTTGCTCTTGCTGATATTCTGGAAGTTTCAACGGATTATCTTCTCGGCAGAAATACAAAATAATATTTTTTATATCATTTCACTGCTGTTCTCATACTCTGAAAACAGCGGTGAAATTTTTTAAATGCAAAATCACCGACACAAGTTGTGAAAAGTATTATATTTTAAATATATTCAAATATTTTAACCATATCTGTGTTGACAAGACTTGTAAATTATTGTTTAATAAAAATAAAGATAACTTAACCAATATACTTCCGTTAGGAGTGAAGTAACAATGCTCGAACTTTACGGATGCGGTGTTTCAAACGGTATTGCCATAGGCACTCTGGAATATCACAACAGCAGTACAGAGAATGTGCCTGAATATGAAATACAGGATACTGATGCAGAGCTTATGAGATACCGTAATGCTAAAAAGCTTGCAATAAATAAGCTTGAAAAATTATATCAATCTGCCTGTGAAAATGTCAGCAAAAATGAATCACTGATTTTTCAGACGCATATATTGATACTGCAAGACGCTAAATTTGTCGAATCGGTCGAAAATACAATATTAAAAAGAAAAAAGAACGCTGAATTTGCCGTTTACAGTACCGCCTTAAAACTTGTAAATATTTTTAAGGAGCTTGACGATGACTATATGCAGGAGCGATACTGCGATATAAAAGACGCAGCACACACGCTTCTTGAAATACTTCTGAATAAAAACAAATGCAATAATCAAAATAATAACGAACCGGTGATTATCGCCTCAGAAGAGCTTTTGCCGAGCGATACAATTTCGTTCAAAAAAGAAAAGCTGCTTGGTTTCGTTACAAACCGTGGCTCTCAGAACTCCCATTCATCAATCCTTGCACGGACAATGGGTGTTCCGTCAGTCGTACAGATTGAAGAACCGCTTTCACGCTACAACGGTATGACAACAATAATTGACGGTCATCTCGGCAAAATCATAATAAATCCCGACAGAAGCACAATCGCTCTTTATCACGCAAAAAAAGAAAGATACAACAAGCAGCAGCAATATCTTAAACAGCAAATCGGTCTTGAACCTGTTACAAAAAACGGTCAGCGTATAAAGCTTTCGGCAAATATCGGATTTCTTGAAGATATTGAAAGTGCAAAAGCCAATGACGCCGACGGCATAGGAATGTTCCGCAGTGAATTTCTGTTTTTGCACAGGGATTCCTATCCTTCCGAGGAAGAACAGTTTACCGCATACAAAACAGCGGTTAAGGCGTTCAAAGACAAGCGTATAGTTGTCCGTACAGCTGACTTGGGTGCCGACAAAGGAATAGACTATCTTAATATTCCTGATGAAATAAACCCCGCAATGGGTATGCGTGGTATAAGAATTTGCCTTGTAAATAATGAGTTTTTCAAAATTCAGCTCAGGGCTTTATACAGGGCGTCGGCTTACGGAAAGCTTGCAATTCTTCTTCCTATGATTGACAGCGTTGAGGAGATAGAGTATGTAAAGCGTACTATCGAAGAAGTAAAAGCAGAGCTCAAAGCCAAAGGTCAGCCGTTTGATAAGAATGTTGAACTCGGAGTAACAATAGAAACACCTGCGTCTGCGATAATTTCGGACGATATATGCAAGATTGTTGATTTTATAAGTATAGGTACAAACGACCTTACGCAATATACTCTTGCAATAGACCGCAGCAATCAGAAGCTCGAATATTTCTATCGTCCGTATCACCGCTCAATTCTTAAACTGATGAAATTTGTCGCTGATAATGCACACAAAAACGGAATACCTGTTTCAATATGCGGCGAGCTGGCGTCCGATGTCACAATGACAAAGACGTTTCTTGCAATGAAGATTGATGAATTGTCAATGGTACCGTCAAAAATTCTGCGTGTAAAAGCCAGAGTGCGTGAATGCGATACAACCGACTGTTCGGACATTCTTTCAAAAATATAAAATAATTACAGTAACAATGCTGTACGAAAAAGGCAGGTAATACACTCTGCCTTTTTACTTTATTTATCCTCAGCAAAAAAATAACGGCTGACATAATAATTATGAATTATGAATTATGAATTATAAGTTATTCAGGGTGATTTAGTTATGGAAAACAAAGAAAAAGCACTTCTTGCAATAGAAAAACTTAAAGAAGATTATCCCGATGCAATCTGCTCGCTCGTTTATACTGACCCGTTGCAGCTGTTGATTGCGACACGGCTGGCGGCACAATGCACCGACAAAAGAGTTAATATGGTAACTCCGGCACTGTTTGAAAGATTTAAAACGGCACAGGATTTTGCCGACGCTGATGTAAGCGAAGTTGAGGAATATATACATTCCTGCGGACTTTACAAGACCAAAGCCCGTGACATTGTTGCAATGTGCCAAATGCTGTGTGAAAAATTTGACGGCGTTGTTCCCGACACAATCGAAAAACTCGTAAAGTTGCCGGGAGTAGGACGAAAAACTGCAAATCTTGTTGTCGGCGATATTTTCAAAAAGCCTGCCGTTGTTGTTGATACGCACTGCATAAGAATTACATCAAGACTTGGTTTTCATAATATCAAGGACGCAACAAAAATTGAAACCATACTGCGGAAAATCCTGCCGCCCGAAGAATCCAACGACTTTTGTCACAGGCTTGTACTTCACGGACGGGCAGTATGCGACGCAAGAAACCCGAAATGCGAAAAATGCTGTATGAACGACATCTGCGATTATTTTCAAAATAACTCCTGACTAAAAACTCCACACTGAATTAAATCTTCATTTGAGAGCCAAAATAATATTAATGTCTGAACGGAGGATTTATGTATGGATAATATTATTCGGCTTGATGATGTTTCTAAAATTTATCATACAAAAGGCGGAGATGTAAACGCACTGTCGCACATCAGTCTTGAAATAGAAAAAGGCTCGTTTACCGCCATTGTCGGTCAGTCGGGTTCGGGAAAATCAACTCTTATGAATATTCTCGGCTGTCTTGACACCCCTACATCGGGAAAATATTATCTTGACGGTCAAAGGGTTTCGGATATGAAAGAAAAACAGCTTACCTTTGTACGAAATAATATTATCGGATTTATCTTTCAGAGCTTTAATCTCATTCCTACGCTTAATGCCGTTGAAAATACTGAGCTGCCGCTGATTTACAGGGGAATAAAAAAGTCTGAGCGGTACAATCTTGCACTCAATGCCTTAAAGCGTGTCGGTCTGGAAAAACGGCTTACTCACCGACCGAATGAGCTTTCGGGAGGTCAGCAGCAGCGTGTTGCCATTGCAAGAGCCATTGCCGCTGAGCCTGAAATTATCCTTGCGGACGAGCCGACGGGAAATCTTGACAAAAAATCAGGTCAGGAAATAATGACTATCCTCAAAGAAATGAACAGAGAAAATACAACAATTATACTGATTACTCACGATATCAGTATCGCAAAACAAGCCGACAGACAGCTTTGCATTTCCGACGGAAAAATCATTTCATAATTAAAGTATAAGGTTAGTTATGCATATTATACAAATATTCTCGTTGAATTTATAACATATTCAATAAAATATTTTTAAAAAAGTAATTGACAAGTAAATTTTATATGCTATAATTAACTCAGCAGTTAAAAATTGACTGCCAATAAAATAAATGAGTTAAACAATAAGGAGGTAATTTTTATGGCACCAACAATAGAACTTCATGATGTAGATGTTCAGTCTTTCCTCGCTGTTCTGGATACTTGTGAAGGTGATGTATTTCTTGTAACAAGAGAGGGCGATCACCTTAATCTCAAAAGTAAACTCTGCCAGCTCGTCGGTCTTACAAAACTTATAGAGGGCGGCAAAATTACCAATGCATATATCGTATGCCAGAACCCCGAAGACGAATCAAAGCTTTTCCGCTTTAATCTTCTCGGTGATATGGGCGACGCAAAAGTTGAGAAAGACGAAAAAAAATAATAAACATACATCATAGTAAACTCAGCCTGTGCATTTTTTTGAAATGTGCAGGCTTTTATTTTTGCCTGAATTAAAAACACGGCTGTACCGCAGTATAAATGCTGTACAGCCGTGTTTTATCGTTATAACGGTAAAGTAATTATTTTACTCCGTATTTGTCGTAGTATGCGTCAATAGCGGCTTTGAGCTTATCGTCAATGATAACCCTGCCCTTGTATTCCCTGTTATAAAGATGTTCTACTACTTCCGCCATAGTTACGATTGCAGTGGTTTTAAGACCGTATTTTTCTTCAATTTCGGACAGTGCGGACTTTTCGCCCTTTCCCCTCTCCATACGGTCAACCGAAACAACAAGTCCAATCGGGCTTACATTGCCCTGTGACTTAATAATCGGAAGCGTTTCCTCTATTGATGTGCCGGCGGTTGTAACGTCCTCAATGATAACAACCTTGTCGCCGTCGGAAATAGGACTGCCGAGAAGAATACCCTTGTCGCCGTGGTCTTTTATTTCCTTTCTGTTTGAACAGTAGCGAATATCCTTGTTGTACTTTTCGCTTATTGCAATGGTTGCAGCAACGGAAAGCGGTATTCCCTTGTATGCCGGTCCGAAAAGAACATCAAAGTCAAGCCCGAATGTTTTGTTGATTGCCTCGGCATAATACTGTCCGAGTTTTCTCAGCTGTGCACCTGTTCTGTAAAATCCGGTATTTACGAAAAACGGCGTCCGGCGACCGCTTTTTGTTACAAAATCACCGAATTTGAGCACCTGACAGTCAACCATAAATTCAATAAACTGTTTTTTATATTCTTCCATAAAAATTCCTCCGCTTTTGCTGATTTTAATTTGTATTATAGCACAGAATTTCCGATATGTAAACAAATTTATTGAGTGTGGAGTGTGGAGAGTGGAGTGTGGAGTTGTTGTAACCGTAAGTATATGCGTTGGGTTTAGTTAAGACGAATACATAAATGATCGCTTGTTTTTTATGAAAGTAATGGATTTTATTGTTAATTGCTACAAATATCATTAAAACATTTTATATCACTTGACAAAGAATAAAAAGGTGCGTAATATATAAACAGCGTTAGAAAATTAAACACTGTTTAATTTTGTCGAATAACAGAGAATTAAGAAAAGAGGAGTACAATGGGCAGAGAAAGACAGCAGCAAAAAAATGCCGAAACCCGAAACGCTATCATAAATGCGGCGATAGAAATCGGTCTTGAAGAAGGCTTTGACGAGCTTTCAATAAGAAAAATCACAGATAAGCTCGGATACTCTGTTGCAATAGTATATCACTACTTCAAGGATAAGCAGGAAATACTCAACACTATACACAATCAGACCAGTATGGAGCTTATGGAATCTGTCAAAGCCTGTATCAAGCCTGAAAGAAGTTTTGAAAAAAACTGTAAAATAGTGTACAAAATGATAAGTGAAATTCTGGTTTATCACCCTGATACTTTTAAACTGATTTTTCTTAATCAATATTCGCCAAATAACGAAAGTATTAAACCGTGGCTCAATATGATAAAGCAAAGCATTGAATACGGAAAATCAAAAGGCGAACTCAGGGAAGTTGACAGCGAGATACTTTCGTATATTCTTCTTGATGCATTCGTTGTAAATCAGATGATCATAAACGAAAAGGAAAATATAACCAACGAAAGAGTTGAAGAAATCTTTCTTACTGAACTGGATATTATACTTAACGGTATTATCAAAAAATAATTTTCAGAAGGTGTTTTTATGGAATGGTGGATTTGGGCTTTAATCATTATAGCCGCATTGGTTGTCATTACTGCAATAGTGTTCTTTTGTGTTTCGATTTATTTTTTCAGATTTACGATACTCAGAAAGCCTACCGCAACACTTGACAAAAATATCAATGCCAATACTGACTGGCACAAGCATATTCCTTTTATCGAGGAACGCAAGGAGTGCCTTGAAAAGCAAAATCTGCAAAAAGTAAACGTAACCTCTGACGACGGTCTTAAACTCAGTGCAACTCTTATCAAAAATGAAAACAACTCAAATAAGGTTGTTATTTGTTTTCACGGATATACAGCCGACGGTATGACCAATTACGGTGCAATGTCAAAATTCCTCTATGAACAGGGCTTCAATGTTCTTTTGGTTGACCAGAGAGCCCACGGACAGAGCGAAGGAAAATACATCGGCTTTGGCGTACTCGACAGATATGACGCTGTAAAGTGGATTGATTTTGCGATTAAAACCTTTGGTAAGGACTGCAAGATATTCCTTCACGGAACATCAATGGGAGCCTCAACCGTGCTTATGACAAGCGGTCTTGAGCTTCCTGAGAATGTAAAGGGAATTATTGCCGACT
>JBJEOP010000083.1:0-10230 GCA_051880775.1 Acutalibacteraceae bacterium | reverse complement strand
AAACGCCGCCCTCATAGCAGAAGTTCTCCTGAATTATATTTTCAGGCTCTCTCTCGTCACGCAGTTCAATGTGTACGCCTGCATTAAGAAAAGCCTGTTCACGCAGTCTTGTTGAAAGCGTTTCATAGTCATATACATCGGTTTCGGTAAAGATAAGCGGGTCAGCCTTGAAGGTTACTTCCGTTCCACGCTGTGTACCCTCGCCGACAACTTCAAGCTCGGTTACTGTTATTCCACGCTCAAAACGCTGACGGTAAATTTTTTCGCCGTCGCAGACCTTTACTTCCGTCCATTCCGAAAGTGCATTTACAACTGACGCACCTACTCCGTGCAGACCGCCGGCAACCTTGTATCCGCCGCCGCCGAATTTACCGCCTGCGTGAAGTACGGTAAATACTACCGTAACGGCAGGTATTCCGAGCTTTGGCTGAATACCGACGGGGATTCCACGTCCGTTGTCGAGAACTCTTATTATATTTCCCGGGAGAATTGACACTTCGATTTTTGTGCAATAGCCTGCAAGTGCCTCATCAATGGAGTTATCTACAATTTCATATACAAGGTGGTGCAGACCTCTGGGGCCTGTTGAACCGATGTACATACCCGGACGCTTTCTTACGGCTTCAAGTCCTTCAAGAACCTGAATTTCGCTGGCACCGTATTCCTGAGTTGTTTGAGAAATATTATCGTTTGTATCCATTTTTACCTCCGTGCTATCCTGACTTTATAGCTTCTTACTTTGCTTTATTTTTTCGTTTTTCCGACTTTGTCATCTTTACGGATTTGAATTTGACCGTAAGCGGAAACAGCAGCATTGTTGCCGAAATAACCGCCGCATCCGTAATTGCCATAACCACGATATTTATATTTTTTGATGTATAAAACAAAAGCACATTGAATGCAATAAGAACACAGCAGACAACAAGCATAAGAACCGTTCGACCCATAGCCTTTGACACCTCAAAAGCTCTGCCGCAGTGATAGCAGTTATGCCTTTTTTCTGAAATATTTACAACATCTCTGTATCTGTAAACCGAGTGGCAGTACGGACATACAGGAAGCTTCATCAAATTAAAAACACCGCTTTCTTACAAAAATCAAGTTTCAGACACTATTATCCGTATTGTTATTTTCAGGCGTTTCGGCTTCATATTTGTTTTGCTGTTCAACCATATTTTTTGTCTTGATAAAGTTTTTTGAAAAATCGTCGCTTACGTTGAGTTCTATCGGATTTGTGCGGTTTGTTTCCGTGACCGTGGGATTGTAGGCTGTTTCGGGAACGACGGTTTGTTGTTTTTCCATTATTTTCTTTTCGAGAGAACGGTCAACGCAGGGTTCAAGCCTGACAAAAAACGGCACAAGAGCATAGAAAACAATAAAGGGAAAAAGTACAAGCAAAACACCGAGAATATTTCCGTGATCGCCGAAATATGAATAAAGGACAAGTATCAGCAGTGAAAGTACGCAGGTAATGCTTGCTATACCGTAAATTGAACGGTTTATTACTACATTTGAAATACATTTGCAGGTGTCGCAGCTATATTCGCCCTTTGTTTTAAGAACAGCCGCCCCAAAAAACGATATTTTTCTGTGGCAGTAAGGACACCTTGGAAGTTTTATTTTTTTCGGCATTGACACCGCTCCTTTTTTTTAAATTAAAATTGTGGATAAAAATTGCGGGTGCAGGGGTTCAACTCCTGCCGAGGTCAAGGGCGAGCAGCCCTTGTGGGGTTTGGGGCAAAGCCCCAATATTCATTGCTTAAAAAAATAATATCAGAATTGTGAAGCTCGTTTTATGAGTGTAATGGGGGAAAGCTGACAGATATATACTTTACAGCCGTCGCCGTCTTTGCAGAGAACAAAGGATTTCGGAAGCTCGGGGGAAACGTTTATCACCTTGCCGTCTTTTTCGGCTTTTGCAAGATAGTTTCGTGTAGTTGCGGAAACGGTTGAAGTATCAAGGTCAAAAATCCCGATAATGTCTTTTTTTCTGACTACCGTGTCCTTTCCGAGATGAAGATACAATTTATTTTTCCTCCAAAGCCGTAATTTCGCCTTTTTTGATGTAAATGGGATTTTTTGCGTTTATCGTAGGTTCACAACAGGTGATAAATACCTGCAATCCGTCAAGTCGGTTCAAAAGATAGTCCTGTCTTGACACATCAAGCTCACTTAATACATCATCAAGAAGAATAACGGGTTTTTCGCCCTTTTCGTTTCCGAGTACAGTCGCTTCCGCAAGCTTCATTGCAAGAACCGCTGAACGCTGTTGTCCCTGTGAACCGAAGCTTTTTGCGTCATATCCGTTAATTTTTATAGTGAGGTCGTCACGGTGTACGCCTGATGTAGTAAAGCCTGCATATATATCGTCATTCTGTTTTTTTCTCAGGCTTTCAAGAAGTGAGTTTTTAAGCTCCTCACGGGTCATATTTTCGTTGCCGTTAAAGCCTGTTTTATATTCAAGTAAAAGCTGTTCCTTGCCGTCGGAAATTCCGTCGTAAAACTGAGTTGCGGGTTGTGACAGCTTTTTTATATATTCCGCTCTTTCACAGGATATTAAAGCACCCTCAAAGGCAAGTCTTTCGTCCCATATATCAAGGGTATCGCTGAGTTCACGGTGCTTTGGAATATCTTTCAGAAGTGCGTTGCGTTCATTAAGAATACGCTTGTATTTTGAGAGTGCGGCGGCGTATGACGGTTTTATCTGACACAATGCACCGTCAATGAAATTCCGTCTTTCCTCGGGGCCGTTTTTTACAAGCGTCAGGTGGTCGGGAGAAAAAACAACGGCACAGAACACGCCTATTATCTGTGAAATATAGCCTTTTGGAACATCGTTGAGAATGGCACTGCGTCTGCCGTTTTTGATGTTTATTTCAATATTCTGGTCACGGCCGCAGGAGTTAAAGCACAGCTGAATTTTCGAGTAATTTTGTCCGAAAGATATAAGCTCGCTGTCCTTTGACCCACGGAAAGACCTGCCTCCTGTGAAAAGCCACAGACATTCAAGCAGATTTGTCTTGCCCTGAGCGTTGTCGCCGCAGATGACGTTTATTGACCCGGTGGGCATTATTGTTGTATTTTTCAGGTTTCTGTAATTTTCAAACGAAATACTTTTTACAAACAAATCAGCACACCTCAAAAACGGTTCCGTCAAACTCGGCTTTGTCGCCTTTTCTCATTTTTTTGCCACGCATAGTGCAGACTTCACCGTTTACTTTTACTTCGCCGCTTTGAATAGCTACCTTTGCCTGACCGCCTGTTGCGACATTTCCCGACATTTTGATGATACAGTCAAGACGTATGAATTCTTCATCGGGTCTGAGTGAAATTTTTTCAGTTTTCATTTTTTAACCTCACAGGCAGTACAAGGAACAGAAAGCTTTCTCCCTCGCTCGGCATAAGTACAATCGGGCTTAACGGGCTGCTGAGCTGTATTTTTACCTCGTCTGTTTCGGAATTTCTGAGTGCGTCAAGAAGATATTTGTTGTCAAAGCCGATTTCAATATCTTCACCGCTTATGTCGGCAGGAAATTCGTCATAAGCCTGACCGAGAGAAGTGTTGCACGATGTTTTGATAAGTCCGTCTTCGATTTTGCATCTTATAGGGCTTTTCAGTCTTTCGGTCAGCAAAAGTGACATTCTTTCAATAGAATTGATGAATTGTCTTGTGTTGACCTTCATTTCGGTTGAATGAGTTTTCGGCAGGGCGGCTTTATAGTTCATAAATTCGCCCTCGATAAGACGGGTTATTATTGAATAATTGTCGATTTGGAACACAATATGTCTGTCACCGACTGTTATTTGTACGTCTTTTTCTTCATCTGTGATGAGTTTGGTCACTTCTGAAAGGGATTTTCCGGGTACAATAAAGCTTTTTTCGTCATTATAGTTGATTTGTTCGGTTCTTATTGCAAGACGGTATCCGTCAACGGAGATAATCCTGATATTTCCGTTTTCAATTTCAAAAAGCGAACCCTTATGAGCAGGCTTTATATCTTTGTCGGAAACGGCATATATTGTCTGGCTTATCATACTTCTGAGAGTTCCGCCGTTTATGTTGAGTTTGTCGCTTCCGTTTACTGACGGAAGCTCGGGATATTCTTCGTCTGATATTCCGATAATTTTGTAATCTACCTTACCGCTGGAAATATAAGCGATAAGCTTTTCGTCTGTTTCTATTGTGATTGTATCCTCAGGCATTCTTCTTATAATGTCCGAAAAAAGCCTTGCACTGAGTACGGCTGCACCGTTTTCTCTGACGTCTGCGTCAAGAGTTGTCGTTATACCTATTTCGAGGTCATAGCCGCAAAGTGTTATTTTGTTGTTGAATGCTTTTATAAGGATACCTTCAAGTGCCGGTATTGTAGATTTGGTTGATACTGCTCTTTGAACATTTGTAACTGCTTCGTTGAGTTTTTGGCGGCTGCATTGAAATTTCATCTGATCAGTCCTTTTTTCTGGAAAAATAACATATAAGAATAGATATATTTCAGTAATAGTAATAGGGGCTGTTAATAAGTTGAAAAGTTTGATTTTTCCGAACACAATGCAATTTTTAACAATTTATCAACAGTTGAAAGTTTGTTAACCGTTGTTTAAACGAATTTGTGGAAAACTTTTATTTCAACAGGACGGTTGAAATATGTTGGTGGAAAGTTGAAAACTTGTTGAAAATGTTAGTAAGTTGAAAATGCGGCTTTCAACCGGTTTTGTTGAATTGTTGAATGTAAACTAACAACTTGTTGAAAATTAAAAAAGCGTTTGTGTTCATAAATTAAGTCAGCGATCCCTTATATTTTTGATAATATCATCTACCGTTGATTTGAGCTTGGGGTCCTTGCTCATATTTTTTTCTATCTGTTTTATTGCATATACTATTGTAGAGTGGTCACGGCCGCCGAATTCGTCGCCGATAAGGTTCATTGAAAGGTCTGTAATCTCACGGACGGCGTAAATTGCAATCTGACGGGCGTTTGATATATTTGCGTTACGCTTTGAAGAGCGTATGTCATCGCCGGTTACACCGAATGTACGGGCAACCTCGTCAATGATTTTTTCTACTGTAAGCGGCGGCGGCTGTTCGTTGTTGAGAATGTCCGAGATGGTCTTCTGTGCAACATTGAGCGTTATTTTCTCGCCGTAAAGCAGGCATTTTGCTTTGAGCTTTTTTACTACGCCTTCAAGCTGTCTGATATTTGTTTTGAGCCTTGTTGCAATATATTCTACGACCTCGTCGGAAATATCTATTTCCAGAAGCTCGGCTTTACGCTTGATTATCGCAATTCTGGTTTCAAAATCAGGCGGCTGAATGTCGGCGATAAGACCTGATTCAAAACGGCTGCGGAGTCTGTCTTCAAGGGTTTTTATCTCTTTCGGCGGACGGTCAGATGTCATAACTATCTGACTTTTAGCCTCGTAAAGTGAGTTGAAGGTATGGAAAAATTCCTCCTGAGTTGAGTCCTTGCCGCCGATAAACTGAATATCGTCCACCAGAAGAACGTCTGATTTTCTGTATTTCTGACGGAATTCGTTGGTTGTTGCCGTACGGATTGATTCAATCAGCTCGTTTGTAAAATCATCGCCCTTTACATAGACAATGACCTTTTCCGGATTGGTTTTGTGGATTTCGTTGCGTATTGCATAAAGAAGGTGAGTTTTTCCGAGTCCTGAGTTGCCGTATATGAACAGAGGGTTGTAGGCTCTGCCCGGATTTGTTGCAACCGCCAACGACGCTGCGTGTGCAAATTTGTTGGACGAACCTACAATGAATGACTCAAATGTAAACTCATAGTCGGTATCAATTATGCTGTCGTTAATTTCCTGTTCCTTTGACATTATTTCCTCGGGAACGGTAAAGCATATTTTGATGCCCTCTCCGAACACGCTTGCAAAAGCATCGTTAAGCAAAGGCATATAGCCTCTTATGAGCGTCTGACGGTGAAAATCCCCCGGTACCATAAGAACTGCTTTTCCTTCGGCGAAATCCAATTTGATAGGTTCAATTTTGCTTATCCACGTTTTATAGGCGACTTCCGTGATACGCTGTTTGCAGTAATCGCAGATTATGCCCCACGCTTCATTAAATGAATCCATAAATATACATTTCTCCCTGCTTTTAAATTCTTGACTTCTGCGGCAGTTATATATACTTTTTCTCTTTTAATCAATGAGTATCGGGGCTTTGCCCCAAACCCCACAAGGGCTGCTCGCCCTTGACCCCGGCAGGGGTATGATACCCCTGCACCCGCAATTTTTATCCGCAGTTTTAAAAGAAAACAGTATTAAACGGCTTTTTAACCGTATTTGCCGCATTGTGCAATTAACAAACACTTATACAAGACTAATTATAACATAAAGATATGGACTTTTCAAATAGTTTTTAACATTTTCAACTGTAATGTTGAATTTATTTGAAATATGTATTTATTATTGATAAGTTTTTCGCTGTTTAAAACGGGTTGAAAATAATTTTCTTCTCATAAATGCTGAATTTATGTATTTTTTAGTTGACAGAAGTGCATAACATAGGTTATAATTCTAAATTGCAAGGTTATATCTTGAACACTTTATGACGGTGCATTTCTATGTACCTTAGCTGAAAGGAGGATTTTCTAATGCTGAGAACTTATCAGCCGAAGAAGCTCCACAGAAAAAAGGAGCACGGATTCAGAAAGAGAATGGCTACAAAGAACGGCCGCAAGGTGCTTGCTCGCCGCAGAGCAAAGGGCAGAAAGCAGCTTACTTACTGAGTTTTTGCCGCCAATTTGTTTTTGTAGTGTAAAGCTGTGCATATAATGCACTTTTGGCACGGTTTCGCCTTGGGCGAAGTTTTCGCAGGCGGTCTGTATAAGAGTAATTTTTTGGGACTGGATGATTATTTTGGGTGAGTTGGTCACTTTAAAGGAAAATAAGGATTTTCGCAGACTTTACTCTCGTGGCCGGTCTTACAGTTCGTCGGTGCTTGTAACCTACGTTATGAAAAACCGCAGCCGTAATGTAAGAATCGGCATCACTACAAGTAAAAAAATCGGCAAGGCCGTTATGCGTAACAGGTCACGCAGAATCATCAGGGAGGCTTATTATCAGCTTGCTGATGAAATAAAGCCGGGGTACGACCTGGTTTTTGTTGCAAGAGGCAGAACGCCTTTTGTAAAAAGTACGGATATTCTGCGTGTAATGAGAAAAGAGCTGAAAGAGGCGGGTGTTTTAAAATGAGACGCCCGCTTATTTGGCTTATACGATTTTATCAGAAATATATATCTTCAAGAACTCCTCCGTGCTGTAAATATTATCCCGTATGCTCGGTGTACGGTATAGAGGCAATTCAGCGTTTCGGTGCGTTTAAAGGCACATTTCTTACAATATGGAGAATTCTCAGATGTAACCCGTTTTCAAGGGGCGGATATGACCCCGTTCCCGAAAAAAAAGAAAAAAATTATAAGATGATTCATTATAAGAAATAAAGAAGATATTTTATCTTTCGGGATATATTTTATTAGGACAAAAGGTGAAGGGAATGGTTTTCGCAAATGATGGAAATATTTAACTTCTTCGGAAGTATATTAGGCTACATTCTTTGGGCGGCTTTTTATCTTGTAAATAACTTCGGCATCGCCATTATTATATTTACTGTTATTATTAAGCTGATTTTATTTCCTTTTTCGATAAAACAGCAGAAATCTATGGCGTCAAATGCACGTTTTCAGCAAAAGCAAAAGGAAATAATGGAAAGATACGCAAACGACAAGGCAAAGGCTAATGAAGAGGTTCAGAAGCTTATGCAAAAGGAAAATGTAAATCCTATGTCGGGTTGTTTGCCTATGATTGCACCTATGCTGATTATGCTTGGTGTGTACTATTCCGTTATAAATCCGCTGACAAACACACTGCATATTGCGTCGGACAAGGTTTCAATGGCTTTGAGTTCGCTTTCTACTCTGCCCGGTATCGGTACTTCAATCAACGGTTTTTACGGACAGATAAGTATTGTTAAATATTTCGGACAGTTACAGCCGTATCTTAATGACGGCAACGGAAATCCTCTGTTTACGCCAAATGAGGCAAACAGTATAACCGAATTCAGCAACGGCTTTAATTTCTGCGGTCTTGACCTTCTTGCGACCCCGAATATGAGTTCGTTTGCGTCGATGATGTGGCTTATTCCCGTATTGTGCTTTGTTACCTCCGTTGCAAGTATGATTATCACTCAGAAGATGAACGGTACAAAAATGCAGGGCTGTATGTTTATAATGATTTTTGGTATGCCGCTGTTTTCAGCGTGGATTGCTTATACCGTTCCGGGTGCGGTTGGTTTCTACTGGATTGCGTCAACTGTTCTTGGTTTCATACAGTCGGTTATAATGAACAAATTCTATAATGCAAATATTATGGAGGCAAAGGCAGAGGCTCAGCGTGTTGTACTGAGAAGACAGCAGGAGGCAGAGCTGGCGTTTATTGACGCTCCCGACTATATTGAACCTGAAATTCCGACAAAAACCAAAAATAATTCAAATTCAAAAAATATAAAGAAATCCCAAAAGCAAAAATCCGGAAAATCAAACACAAATTCGGGAAGCAGCTATAAGGGAAAGAAAAAATAACAGGGGGTATGAAAAATGATTCGTGAGGCATTTGCTACTGCGGATACTATTGAAGAAGCAAAAAATATTGCCTGCAAGGAATTGGGAACGGATATTGAAAACACAAATTTTGAAATATTGCAGCAGCCTGAAAAAAAGAAATTCGGTCTTTTCGGCGGAAGTCCCGCAAAAATAAGAGCCTATGTAGAGATAACTCCGCTTGAATCCGCAAAGGAGTATCTTTCGGATATACTTACAAAAATGGGTATTACAGGCGTTACAATGACTTCTGAGGAGAACGAAAACGGTGCAGTAATAAATATTGACGGTGAGAACATCGGCTTTATTATAGGTCACAGAGGCGAAACTCTTGACGCATTGCAGTATCTTGCAGGTCTTGTTGCAAACCATGTTGACGAAAGCTATTACAGAATTTCAATCAATATCGGAAACTACCGTGAAAAAAGAGAAAAGACTCTTGAAATTCTCGGCAGAAAGCTTGCATTCAAGGCTTGTAAAACAGGTATGAAAACATCTCTTGAACCGATGAACCCTTATGAAAGAAGAATTATTCATACAGCCGTTCAGAAGGTAAGGGGTGCAACATCATGGTCTGAGGGCGAGAACTTACAGCGTCACGTTGTTATCGGCCCTGACCCCGACCAGAAGCCGTCATACAACAGAGGCGGACGCAGCAGCCGTACAAAGAGCAACTTTAACAAGGACGGTTCATACAACAGACAGCCACGCACAAGCGGCTATCAACGCAGACAGTATTCCGAGGACGAAAAGCCGCAGGACAGTCTGTTCAGCACCTTTGAAGAAGAAGCTACAAAGCCGAGAGAAAGCATAAACGAGCTTCCTGACGCATCTCTTTACGGCAAAATAGAAATAACAAGAAACGATACAAAAGAATAATAACTCTGTTTCTTACGGCAGCGGACATAAAGCGGAACTACTTTATGTCACTGCCGATTTTTAATGCGTAATTCGTAATGCGTAATGCGTAATTATTTTAAATACAATAAGTATAATTAATAATTAATATACTAATAGGAGTGATAGATTTTTTAAAAAGTTTTCAACGGTTGAAAACTTTTCTGTTCTTGTTATATTTAATTGTGCGTGATATAATATATAAGAAATTCAACCGTTAATTATGTGTTGAAATCTTTTTCGGCGGATAATTTTAAAAATATAAATTTTATACAGGTGAAAAATATGAGCGAAAGAACTATTGCCGCAATCGCTACCGCAAACGGTATAGGCGGAGTCGGCGTTATAAGAATATCGGGCGAAAACTCAAAACAGGTTGCAGAAAAAGTTTTTAAATCCGTATCGGATAAAAAAATTACTGAGATGAAAGGCTACACCGCAACATACGGAAAAGTATATGACGGCGACGAGCTTATCGACGAGGCTGTTGCGTTGGTGTTCAACGCACCGCACAGCTACACAGGTGAAGATGTAGTTGAAATTTCCTGTCACGGCGGTATGTATGTGACAAAGCGTGTACTCCGTGCAGTGCTGAAAAACGGTGCTGTTTCCGCAGAGGCGGGAGAGTTTACAAAGCGTGCTTTCCTTAACGGAAAAATGGGACTGACGGAAGCTGAGTCGGTTATGGATATTATTTCCGCAAGAGGTTCTC
>JBJEOP010000082.1:0-47414 GCA_051880775.1 Acutalibacteraceae bacterium | reverse complement strand
GGCATTAGCCTCGTCGGGAGCCATATAAATAAGTATATGTTCATTGTCAAGAGCCATACACTCACTGAATGAACCCGTACATACAACCTTGCGTCTGTTAAGCTCGGTTCCGCTTTGCTTGTCGATTTCGATAAGCCACATACTGTTTGTGCCGTTTTCAAGGATAACGGCTATGGTTTTGTCAAAGGCGAAAATATGCTCGACAAACGTCGGGTCTTCAAGAGAATAGTTCGTCACAAGACGTTCTCTGCGTGTTGCCCTGTTATATTCCAGAATAAACAGGTTGTTGTGACCCTCTTCGTTTTTTTCTTCCGCATAATAGATGTAGGAATCGTTGACATCAACCAATTCAATATTTCTGTTTGAAAATATATTTCTTATATCTACAACAGTCATTTTATATCAGCCTGCTTTCACTTATGATTTTTAGTTGAGAATTGTTTTTTCGGAACCGTTGGTATTTATTTTTTTATAATGTTGGATTTATATGTAATAATTTTGTCACTGACAGAAGAGCTTTTTGCACTGTCGGCAATAACTCTTTACCGGACATAACCTGAAATTTCATCTTCTATTTTAATACCGCAATTAACGCAAAATTTGCTGTTATCGGGGATTTGACCGCCGCAATTTCTGCATAACATAAATTATAAGTTCCTTTCTGAGATGATTATGTTTATTGCTGTATATGCTTTTGTTAGAATTGTTGTAAATTTTATCCTGATTAAAAGTATATGTTATCCGTTTTGGTTTGTCAATGTAAATAACGGACGGTTTAAAATTTTTTTGCAAAATGCATTGTCTATTTGACTTTTTTCATATATAATCAGTATATGGCTGTTCAGACCTTAATTTCACAGACGCTTTTGTACGTCTGAAAGATATTATGTGGGGAGATTTATAATGAAATTTTACAGAACAACGCTTGAAGGTATGCAGACGCTTCTTGCCGAGTGCGGTCAGAATAAATATGCGGATATTATTTCGTCATTTATCGAAAAGTGGGACACAAGCAGAAATGTGTCTGAATTTATCAGGGCTTTTTCAAAAAAAGGCGTATTTGAAGAATTCAGATTCAATCCCAATGATTTTCCGTCATTCTGTGAATACGACTGGACTAATGCCCTTTTTGGTGCATTGGTTGCAATGGCTATGAGGCTTGCACATTTTATAAGGAACGGACAATCGGTTGATATAGATTTTATCCGTTCGCATTTCGGACATCCTACTGAAATTATAGAGGGTACAGTGTGCGAAAAATGCGGCAGTCGCCAGATAAATATGGGTGACGTGGATAAATACATTCACGCCTCAATTCTTGCACGAAAGATTGTTGACGGACTTGAAGACGGAAATCTCAGCGAAAAAGTAAAGGGAATAGTTACGCTTACAGACCCTGACATACACCGTGAGCGTGAAAAAACAAAGACACGGATACTCAACACACCGATTCCGTTTTCTGATGAATGGATGCCCCGTAAATTCTGCCTTTTATGCGGAGGCACGGAATTAAAAAAGTGCAAGTTCCTTAAAAGCCTGAAAGATAATGTATTTGTTCCGCTGAAAGTATAAACATCCGGAAATTTAACAGACAAAAAAGACAAAATTACTAAATCGGCATTTTTTTACAAAAAACACTATAAATTTTGCTTGTAAAGTGGTATAATGGTTTAGAATTTTGCAAATTAACATATAGTTTTTATGAGGTGAATACCAATGGGATTAAAAAAATGGTTTAACGGAAGCAACAGCAGACACGAGCTTAAAAAAATACAGCCTCTTGTAGATAAAGTTCTCGGTTATGAAGATAAATATAAGGAATATACAGATGAGGCTCTTCGTGCGGAAACCGAAAAATTCAGGGAGCGTCTGAAAAACGGCGAAACAACCGATGATATCCTCCCCGAAGCATTTGCGGTTTGCCGTGAAGCGTCATGGAGAGTTCTGGGAATGAAGCACTTCCCTGTACAGATTATCGGCGGTATTATTCTTCACAGGGGAAGAATAAGCGAAATGAAAACAGGTGAAGGTAAAACCCTCGTTGCAACACTTCCTGCATACCTTAATGCACTTACGGGCGAAGGCGTACACGTTGTTACCGTCAACGAGTACCTTGCAAAGCGTGACGCTGAGTGGATGGGCAAAATTTACCGTTTCCTCGGACTTACCGTAGGAATATTACAGCACGACTCAACTAACGAACAGCGTAAAGCGGCTTATAATGCCGATATTACATACGCAACAAATAACGAACTCGGATTTGACTACCTGCGTGACAATATGGTTGTCTATAAGGAAAATAAGGTTCAGAGAGGACACGCATTTGCCATTGTCGATGAGGTTGACTCAATCCTCATAGATGAAGCAAGAACACCGCTTATTATTTCAGGACCGGGCGACAAGTCAACCGACCTTTATGAGAGGGCTGACCAGCTTGCACGCACAATGAAATACGAAAAAGTAACCGAAATTGATGCCAAAGAAGATAACGACGACCTTTATGTTGAAAAGGGAATTGACTATATCGTTGACGAAAAGGCACAGACGGCAACTCTTACCCCTGTCGGAGTAAAGAAAGCCGAGGCGTTTTTCGGAGTGGATAACCTCACCGACCCTGACAACATCACAATCCAGCACCACATCAATCAGGCAATCAAGGCTCACGGTGTTATGAAAAAGGATATACAGTATGTTGTAAACGAAAAGGGCGAGGTTATAATCGTCGATGAGTTTACAGGTCGTCTTATGTACGGCAGACGCTACAACGAGGGACTTCATCAGGCTATCGAGGCTAAGGAAGGCGTTACCGTTGAGCGTGAGAGCAAGACTCTTGCAACAATTACTTTCCAGAACTTCTTCCGTCTTTACAGAAAGCTGTCGGGTATGACAGGTACGGCAATGACCGAGGAAACCGAATTTTCCGAGATTTACGGACTTGATGTTATAGAAATTCCTACAAACAAGCCTGTTCAGAGAATTGACCTGCCCGATGTTATCTTCAAGACCGAAAAAGGCAAGTTTGACAATCTTATTCAGGATATTATCGAGGCACACAACAACGGTCAGCCTGTACTTGTAGGTACGGTTTCGATTGATAAATCAGAGGAGCTCAGTGCATTGCTGAAAAGAAAAGGCATTAAGCATAATGTCCTCAACGCAAAAATGCACGAAAAAGAAGCTGAAATCGTTGCACAGGCAGGTAAGCTCGGTGCCGTTACAATCGCCACAAATATGGCAGGCCGTGGTACGGATATTAAGCTTGGCGGTAATGACGAGTTTCTTGCAAAGGCTGAAATGCGTAGAATGGGCTTCTCGGATGATATGATAAACGAGGCAACAGGCTATGCCGAAACAGATGACGAGGAAATCATCAACGCAAGAGCAACCTACAAGGAACTTCTTGCAAAATATAAAGAGGAAACCGACGCCGAAGCCGAAAAGGTTCGTGCGGCAGGCGGTCTGTTCATTATGGGTACGGAACGCCACGAATCAAGACGTATCGACAACCAGCTCAGAGGCCGTTCAGGCCGTCAGGGAGACCCGGGTGCAAGCCGTTTCTATCTTTCAGCCGAGGACAGCCTTTTAAGACTTTTTGCCGGCGACAGAATTTCCGCAATTATGGACAGAATGCCCGGTGAAGAGGATACTCCGCTTGAAAGCAAGATGCTTTCAAAGACGATTGAAAGTGCACAGGCAAAGGTTGAGGGACGAAACTTCAATATCCGTAAGAGCGTTCTTGAATATGACGATGTTATGAACCGTCAGCGTGAAATTATTTACGGTCAGCGTGATCAGGTTCTCAACGGCGAAAACCTCAGAGATACCATTATAAAGATGATTGCCGACACAATGCAGTCAAAGGTTGCCGAATATCTGCCGCACGACGACAAGGACAACTGGAATCTTGACGGTCTGCGTGAGTCGCTTAAAGGCTGGCTGATTGATGAAGATGACGACACAACGCTGATTTACGATCAGGACGAGCTGGACAAGCTCGAAAAGGATTACCTTATAAAAGAACTTACCGAAAAGGCAACAAAGGAATATGAAGAAAACGAAACGCTTATTCCGGAAGAAACAATGCGTGAAATCGAGCGTGTATATCTTCTTAAAAATGTTGACCGCTACTGGATGGATCATATCGACGCAATGGAAGAACTCAAAAGAGGTATCCGTCTGCGTTCATACGGACAGCACGACCCTGTTGTTGAATACAGACTTGAAGGCTTTGATATGTTCGACGATATGATTAAGTCAATCCGTGAGGATACCGTACAGATGCTTATGGTTGTTCCGAAAAGAGTAAGCGAAAGACTTCAGGAACAGAACAAAATGCGTGAGCTTGCAGTTAAACGTGCCGCAAACGGCCGTGCAAGAGCCGCAGCTATGGCAGCACTCAAAGCACAGAACGCCGCAAATGAAGTAAAAGAGGAGCTTACAGCCGAGATTAATATTGACGAGGAGATAACTCCCGATGTGAATAACGGCATAAGCGAAGAAAAGGATTATTCCGAGGAGGACATCAAGGCTGCCGCAGGAAAGTTTATGGAGCGTGAGCAGGTTGCACAGCCTACATCAACTAATCTTGACGGCGAAATATCCACCAACAAAACAATCCGCAAAACCAAAAAACAAAAAATCGGCAGAAATGACCCTTGTCCGTGCGGCAGCGGCAAAAAATATAAAAAATGCTGCGGCAGAAATGAATAAACATACAGCTGTACAAACAATAATAATTCATAATGCATAATGTATAATTCATAATTATTATGACAGCAGGAATATGCGTTTGGGTTAATTGATTGTAAGGTTGAGCTGTTGCGTTAAGTAATAACAAAGGCTTACAATCCGCCGATAATTAAACAAATCCCCCGTGATTGTACGATTGTGACAATGACGGGGGATTAAATGATATAGTTCCGAATAACTATTCTTTCAGGAGGTACGGTATGAAAAAGATTATATCTGCCGTTGTGTTTATTTCCGCAGTTTTGCTGCTGACAGCCTGTGCAGACAGCACAAACAATAATTCCGACAGCGGCTCGGAAAGCCTGACAGCAGAATCGTCCGTTTCAGAAATTACTTCAGATACACAGTCGGAAAATTCTGATAAAGCATCATCGGAAAATTCTTCCGCACAAAGCACAGAATCGTCCGATGAAAAAATCCGCACCGTTTCATCGTCGCTGTCCTCTCCGCTCGGACTTAACAGCTGGGGCAGTGCCGCAAAATACAACACAAAGGAACAGAATTATATAAATGTTCCCGTTCGTATTACGGCGATTGAACACGGACAGAAAGCAACGGATACCGTCAAAAAATTTATGAGCGAGAGTCCGTCCTATAATTACACGGAACCGGGACAGGACGCAGAATGGGTTGTTGCCGACTATGAAATATCGCTTGACGGATTCCCTGTTGACGAGGGCGGTGCAGACAGTACCGTTACATCGTTTATAACAGCCGAAAACGGCGGTTATTTTGAATACGGCGACAAGCAGTGGAGTACTACAACAATAAATATAACGGACGGAAAATATTATTTTGAAGGCACAGTAAACGGCAAGATTGCTTTTCAGATGCTTAAAAACCGTTCGGATTATGTTATCACTCTTGGAGAATATGATGAAACACAGGCTTTTTTTAAAGAGTAAAAAAAGTACTTTAAATTTTATTTCAAATGTTGTATAATACTTTTAATATATTTGATTATGCTTGGTAATTCCGGATTTTACGGACAAACCGTACTCTGTCGGCTGATTTTTTCGGGTTTTGTTTGGGTTTGTCGGGATTGCCGAACAAGTATGTTATAAAAGGATGTAGTTATTATGAGTTTTATTGACAAAGCAAGCAGCAGGCTTTCGGATTCGATCAACAAAATTATTGACAAGAGCAGACAGTGTGCTCAGCTTAACCGACTTAGTGCAGTTATCAGAAATGAAACCGAGGTGCTTAACCGTGCCTATATTGCTCTTGGAAAGCAATATTACAAAAATCTTAACGGAGATTCGGAAACTCCCGATATGTCACATATCTGTGAAGTGATTGAGGAATCAAAAGCAAGACTCAAAAAAGCTCAGACGGGCTATGACTATATAAAGCAGTACGGTGTTTCCGAGCAAAAGCCGAAACAGCCTGTAATCAGGATTTCTGCCGATGAAGATGTACAGCCCGATACAGAACAGCTTGACGAGGATTACGATATTACTATCGCCTGTTCGGAGGTTTCAGGTGAAGCTGCTGACGAAACGGCGGAAGAACCAAAGCTGTCGGAAAAACCGAAAGTATCAGAAGAATCAAAGACGGAAGAAGAACCCAAAGCCGCAGAAAAATCCGCAGATGAAGAAGCTAAGACCGAAAAAGCTGAAATAAGTGCTGAACCGTCAGCACCAAAGAAAAAGCGTTCATACTCAAAAAAGAAAACGGTTGAGCCGTCTGACGCAGAGGCAGCCAATGACAGTGACGCAATGCCGATTGCTTAATTAAATTCAGCGTATGACCCCATCGATTACGAGGGGTACACAATAAATTTATATCATTCAGTTTTTTTCGCTGTATTTCGTATGAAAACAGCAGGAGGTAATTATTATGCAAAAATCTATGTCAAAAACTCAGCACCTTACATTTCTTGCCGTACTCAGTGCGATTATTATCCTTATGGCGTTTACGCCGCTCGGATATTTGCGTACAGGCGGACTCGAAATCACATTCATTATTCTGCCTGTTGCAATCGGTGCAGTAATTCTCAAACCGCTTGACAGTGCGATACTCGGAGGAGTATTCGGTATTACAAGCTTTATACAGTGCTTTGGAATGAGTCCTTTCGGAGCGTCTTTGCTGTCGATAAACTGGTTCTTTACCCTGATTGTGTGCCTTGTACCCCGTGTTCTTGCGGGCTGGCTCGGAGGACTGATTTTTTCCGCTCTCAGCAAAATCGGCAAAACAAAAGCCGTTTCGGACAATAGCAATAAGGAAAGCCTGAATGAGTCATCTGACAACAAAAGCAACAATCCGAATATAATTTCGTACATTGTTACCTGCCTTGCAGTTCCGCTTATGAACACGCTGTTCTTTATGTCGGCACTTATACTTTGCTTCTTTAATACTGATTTTATACAGGGCGTTATGTCAGCCCTCGGTGCTTCAAATGTTTTCGGATTTGTCGTAGCGTTTGTAGGTATCAACGGTGTTATTGAGGCTGCTGTGTGCTTTGTTGCAGGAACGGCAATTTCAAAGGCACTTGCCGTTGCAATGAAAAAAATAACTGTTCGTGCATAAATACAAGCAGGCGGAACAATCTGTTCCGTCTGTATTTTTTAGATTAAATATGAATGGAGCTGATGAAATGAAATCTGAAATACTGTCTTTACTGCGAAATGCCGACGGCTATTTGTCGGGTGAGGAGCTCAGCAAAAAGCTCGGCGTTTCAAGAACGGCAGTGTGGAAAAATATAAATCTTCTGCGTGAAGAAGGCTATGTAATAAATTCTCTTACAAACAGAGGCTACAAGCTCGAAAAAAGTCCCGATGTTCTTGACGAAAATATTATTGCCGACGGACTGAAGGTTTCTTCCGTCGGCACAAAGATAAAAGTAATGAAAAGCGTTGACTCGACAAACGAAGAAGTCAAGCGTCTTGCAAACAGCGGTGAAGAAAGCGGTCTTATTGTTGCCGCCGAGGAACAGACAGCCGGAAAGGGCAGACTCGGACGTGTGTGGAAATCCGACAACGGCGGACTTTATTTTACTTTGCTTATACGCCCCGAGCTTCCGCCGTCAGCCATTGCGTCAATAACTCTTGCGGCAGGCTATGCCGTATGTCTTGCGATAAGAGATTATACAGACTGTGACGCAAAAATCAAATGGCCGAACGATGTAATTATCGGCAACAAAAAGGTCTGCGGTATTCTTACGGAAATGGCGGCACAAAGCGACCAAATCGACTATGTTGCAATCGGTATCGGAATAAATGTCAATCATACGGAGTTTCCTGATGAAATAAGTCAAAAAGCAACATCATTGCTGCTTGAAACAGGCGAAAAAATCGACAGAAATCCGTTTTTTAAAAGTGTTATACAAAAACTTGACGAGGTGCTTTCGTCATTTCTGTTCAGTGTTTCACTTGAAGATATACAGAGCTTTAAAGCTCTTTGTGCAACTCTCGGACGAAAGGTTTCGGTTCAGCGTGGCGGCAAAACCGTTGAGGGGACAGCATGCGACATTACCGCAAACGGCGAACTCATAATCAAAGATGACGCAGGGAATAACATCAGCGTAAATTCAGGGGAAGTTACCGTTCAGGGAATTTATTGATAATAGAAAATTGTTTATTGTGCGAAAGCAAAAATCCCGGTACAATAAACTAATCTTCTGCACAATAACTCCACACTCCACTCTCCACACTCCACTCTCCGTCAAGGTCTTTCCACAGGAAAATATTGTTTTCAAGCGTCATATAGCCGTGATAGGAGTTTTCCTTTGGAATAGATACAGAACCGGGGTTCATATAAATGTAGTTTTCGTGTTGGGTGCATTTGGGAATATGCGTATGACCGTAAAGAAGAATATCGCCTTTGTGCAGCGGCGGCAGATTTTCCTCGTTGAATTTATGACCGTGGGTTATGAATATCATTCTGCTGTCGGTGTTCATAATCGCATAGTCAGCAAGTACGGGGAATTTCAGCACCATCTGGTCAACCTCAGCCTCACAGTTTCCCCTTACACAGAGTATATCGTCCTTTATTCCGTTGAGCAGTTCTATAACCTTTTTGGGGTTGTATTCTTTCGGAAGGTCGTTTCTCGGACCGTGATACAAAATATCGCCGAGTAAAATCAGTCTGTCGGCTTTTTCTGCTTTGTATGCGTCAAGCATTTTTTCGCAGTAATACGCCGAGCCGTGTATGTCGGAGGCTATCATATATTTCATTGTTATTCCGTCCTTTTTGTTTTTTGATACATATAATTATATCATAATAATGTATGGTTTTCAAAAATATATTTTTAGCAGGAAATATTTATTTTTATCTGAAAAACACTGTTAATTGTAATAAAAATGTTATATAATAAATTCAATATAAATAGAAGGAGGTATTTTTTTATGAGCTTTATTGACAAAGTGAGCGACGGCGTTTCTCAGTCGATAAACACAATTATCGACAAAAACAGAAAATACGCTCAGCTTAACCGCCTTAATGCAGTTATCAAAAACGAAACAGAGGTTCTTAACCGTGCCTATATTGCTCTCGGAAAACAATACTACAAAATTCTTAAAGGCAATACGGCAAGCACTGATGTGTCAGAGCTATGTACGGTTATTGGGGACTCAAAGCTCAGACTGAAAAAGGCTCAGGAGCGTTATAACTACGTTGAAAAGCACGGACTTGAAAACACCGATTCAAAACAGCCTGTTGTTGAAATTACCGCTGATGATGAAGTAAAAACCGATATTGATGACCTTGAAGAAGATGAGGATATTACTATTGCCTGTGCGGATATGACAGATGAAATCAAGTCGGAAAAACCTTAAAACAAGATTTTTGTTAAAACACGGTACAGCCGAACAAGACTGTGCCGTTGTTTTATCTTGTTGAAAAAATATGTATGAAGATAAATAATACTGTTTCTTATTAAAATTGCGGATAAAAAGTGCGGGTGCAGGTGTCGCTCACACCTGCCGGGGTCAAGGGCGAGCAGCCCTTGTGGGGTTTGGGGCAAAGCCCCGACATCCATTACTCAAAGAAGAAATAGTATAAAAGGTCAGAAGCTATGACATTATTTTGTTGACAAGCATAATAAATTGTCTTAAAATCACTATGTGTTCTTACAGAATAATTAAAACAAAGAGGGGTGTAATTTTATGAATATACTTGCAATCGGTGATGTTGTCGGTTCGATAGGCTGTAAATTTCTCCGTGAGAAGCTTCCCGCTCTGAAAAAAACAAAGGGGATAGACTTTGTTATTGCAAACGGTGAAAATTCCGCTGACGGCAACGGCATTACTCCGTCGTCGGCTGAATTTCTTTTCAGCAGCGGCGTTGATGTAATTACAGCAGGAAATCACACGTTCAGACGGCGTGAAAGCTATCCGTTGTTTGACAGCTCGCCGTTTCTTATCCGACCGGCTAATTTTCCCGACGGAACAACTCCCGGAAAAGGCTGGACAATATATGACTTCGGCCGCACACAGGCGGCGGTAATAAATCTTATGGGCTGTATGTATCTTGAAAGCCTTGATGACCCCTATGCAACAATAGACAGAATTTTAAAGGAAATTGACACAAAAATAATTATTCTTGATTTTCACGCTGAGGCAACAGCCGAAAAAATTGCAATGGGTTATTATCTTGACGGCAGAATATCGGCGATGTTCGGTACGCATACACACGTTCAGACCGCTGACGAAAGAATATTCAAAAACGGTACGGGCTTTATTACGGACGTAGGAATGACAGGTCCCGTTGAGTCTGTTCTGGGCGTAAAGCCTGAGCTTGCAATCGAAAAATTCAAAACAAAAATGCCTGTGCGTTTTGACCTTGCAACAGGAGAGTGTAAGATGGACTGCATTATTTTTGAGGTAGATGAAAAAACGGGCAGAACAAAATCCGTTGAAAGAATGGAAATCCTTTGAATAATTCAAAAATACAACACTTTTTTTGAACAAAACCTCTGTATAATATTGATTTTGCATATATTATTTAGTATAATATAAATTGAGCTTATTATATTAACAATCCGAAAGCTAAAAATTCCATAAATGTCTGAGGAGGAAATGTTCAAATGGAAGTTTTAAAAGTCTCATCAAAATCTTCACCAAATTCCGTAGCAGGTGCTATTGCAGGAGTTGTCAGGGATTATGGCTGTGTTGAGGTTCAGTCTGTCGGTGCAGGGGCAACAAATCAGGCTCTTAAATCCGTTGCGGTTGCAAGGGGATACCTTGCACCTATGGGAATAGACCTTGTTTGTATTCCGGCATTTACAAGCATTGAAATCGACGGAATTGAGCGTACCGCAATGAAGCTCATAGTCGAAATCAGATAACAAATGTAATGCGGAAATTTTGTAAATCTGTATAAAACAATGGTTTTATCGGGAGTTTTCCTCTGTGTTTATCAGGGGAAAACTCAGGCTTTATTTTTTATGAAAAAAATGATAAAATAATAATATTGTTTTACAGAAACCAAAATACATTAAGGAAGTGTTAATGATGATAAACGGTTCTTGCTATAAAAATGCACTCATTTCGGGTGCAAACAATATTTCACGAAACAGTCAGCTTATCAACTCAATGAATATTTTTCCTGTTCCTGACGGCGACACAGGCACAAATATGTCTATGACCATAAATTCTGCCGTTTCAGCACTCGAAAATGTTGAGTCTATGAGTATATCCGAGGTTGCGTCAATAGCTGCGTCGGCAATGCTGAGAGGTGCAAGGGGCAATTCGGGAGTAATACTTTCACTGCTTTTCAAGGGTATTGCAAACGGTCTTAAAGACAAGGACGAGGTTGACGGCAAGGAGTTTATTGCCGCACTCAAAGTCGGTGTTGATACCGCATATCAGGCTGTTACAAATCCTACTGAGGGTACTATTCTTACGGTTGCAAGAATGTCGTGTGAATCCGGCAAAATCGCAGCCGATGTTGACTCTGACCCTGTTATTGTGCTTGGTGCAGTAAGTGCCGCCGCATACGAGGCTCTTGAACAGACACCCGAAATGCTGCCCGTACTCAAAAAAGCCGGTGTTGTTGACGCAGGCGGAAAAGGTCTTTGTTTTATTTTTGACGGTATGCTTTCACTTCTGCGTGACGGAATAATGATAAATGTTGATACACCGGTTCCGTCAGAGGACGAAAAGAAAGACAGCACGGAGGAATTTTTCAGAAATGCCGCAGCCGAATTTGACAGCGAAATAAACTTTACTTATTGTACCGAGTTTATTGTCGGCAAAGCAGCTGAATTGTCAAAAAGTCCCGCTGAACTTAAAGCATATCTTGAAACAATCGGCGACAGCGTTGTTGTTGCAGAAGATGATGATATAATAAAGGTTCACGTTCATACCGAAAATCCGGGTAAGGCACTTGAAGAAGGCTTGATTTACGGTCAGCTCCTAACCGTAAAGATTGAAAATATGAAAGAACAGCACAGAAAAGCCAGCGAGGAATACGAAAAAGCTAAGGCAAAAAACGAGGCTGAAGAAAAAAAGCGTGAGGAGTTCAAAGAGGTTCCGCCGACGGAAGAAGTAGGCTTTGTTGCCGTTGCCGCAGGAAAAGGACTTGAAAATGTTTTTAAGGATCTCGGCTGTCAGCATATTATTGAGGGCGGTCAGAGTATGAATCCGAGTACGGATGATATATACAAGGCTGTTATGGCAACACCTGCAAAAACCGTATTCGTATTGCCGAACAACAAAAATATTCTTCTTGCCGCTGAACAGGTAGTTCCGCTTGTAACTGACAGAGAGGTTGTAATAATCCCGACAAGAACAATTCCGCAGGGCTTTGTTGCAATGCTTTCTTACAGTGCCGACTCAACTCCTGAGCTTAACAGGGAATATATGACGCAGGCGGCAAAATCCGTTTCGACGGGTCAGGTAACCTATGCCGCAAGAAACTCCGAATTTGGCAGCACAAGGATTAAAGAGGGTGACATAATCGCTCTTAATAACGGCAAGCTGACGCACAAGGAAAAAGACCCTGTTCGTGCGGTTGTAAAGCTTGCAAAGGATATGATAAACCGTGACACCTCATATATTACGGTTATTTACGGTGAGGGAATAAGCGAATCTCAGGCAAGTCTTGCTTTGCAGGCAATTCAGTCAAAAGCCGGTTCTGATATAGAGGTTACGCTCATTGACGGCGGTCAGCCTGTTTATTACTTCATTCTTGCGGTTGAATAATTGCACATAAGAATTTTAATCGAAAGAGTGTTTCTATGTCATCGTTGTTTAAAATTCCGATACAACAATTAAACGGTGTCGGCAGTAGGCGAGCCGAGCTTTTCCATAAGCTCGGTGTCGATACTGTCGGCACTTTACTGCGTCTTTACCCCCGTACATACGAGGATTGGAGCCACCCTTGCCGCATTGCAGAGGCTCCCCTTGACGAAATGTGCTGTATTAAAGCCGACATTGAGGGGGCATATCCGCCTGCAAGAATAAGGGGAAATATGACTGTTTTCAAGGTTGATGTGTGTGACGGCTATGACCGTATGACAGTTACATTTTTTAATCAGAAATATACTTATGACAAGCTGAAAAACGGCGGCGAATTTTTGTTTTACGGAACATTAAAACATAATTTTTCACTGTACGAAATGACATCGCCGACAGTATTGCCTGCTGACAGAGGCGAGGGGATACACCCTGTTTATCCGCAGACGGCAAGCCTTACAAGCCGTCAGATTGAAAATGCCGTCCGTCAGGCAATAGCTATGTTTCCCGAAAAAACAAACGACCCCATTCCCGAAAACATACTTGACAGCTTTGGGCTTTGCGGTCTTGATTTTGCGATAAAAAATATTCATTTTCCGAAAGACGAAAAGGCACTTTCGGCGGCAAAAAAACGTCTTGCCTTTGAAGAACTGTTAATTTTACAGCTTGGAATGGTGCAGATTAAGGGCGGACGAAAAAGGGCGGCTACGCATAAGATACAAAGAGATTACAGTGATGAATTTTTTTCGTTTCTGCCTTTTTCTCCGACTAATGCACAGAAAAAAGCAGTCAGCGAGTGTATTTACGATATGATGAATCAGTCCTGCCCTATGAACAGACTTGTTCAGGGTGATGTCGGTTCGGGAAAAACCGCCGTTGCCGCCGCAGTTTGCTATACCGCCGTAAAAAACGGCTTGCAGTGTGCATTTATGGCACCGACGGAAATTCTTGCCGCACAGCACTTTAAAACTCTTTCGGAATTATTTGACGGTACAGATGTAAATGTCGGACTTCTTACGGGTTCGGTGACTGCCGCAAAAAAACGAAAAATCTACGAAAGCCTGAAAGACGGCAGTATTGATATAATAATCGGAACACACGCATTGATTTCGGAAAATGTAGAATTTAAAAAGCTCGGTCTTGTCATAACGGACGAACAGCACCGTTTCGGTGTTGCACAGCGTTCAACGCTTATCGAAAAAGGCGACAGTCCTCATATTCTCGTAATGTCGGCAACACCTATTCCACGAACTCTTGCACTTGTGATTTTCGGCGACCTTGACCTTTCGGTTCTTGACGAGCTGCCGCCCGGACGGCAAAAGGTTGAAACATTCCTTATTGACGGTTCAAAGCGTCAGCGTGCTTACGGCTTTTTAAAAAAACATATAGACAACGGAAACCAATGCTATATTGTCTGCCCTCTTGTTGAACAGAACGAAACAAATCTTGCCTCGGCAAAGGAATATATCGAGCGGCTGAAAGAAACATTTCTCGGCACTTACAGAATTGCACTTCTTCACGGAAAGATGAAGCCGTCAGAAAAAGACGGAATTATGTCCGAGTTTTCAGCGGGTAATATTGATATACTCATTTCAACAACGGTTATAGAGGTTGGCGTTGATGTTCCCAACGCAACGATAATGATGATTGAAAATTCCGAGCGGTTCGGACTTTCACAGCTGCATCAGCTAAGAGGCCGTGTAGGACGTGGAAAAAACAAATCCTATTGTATTCTTGTGTCGGATATTCAGAAAGAAAGCAGTCTTGAACGTCTGCGTGTTATGTGCAAAACCAATGACGGCTTTAAGATTGCCGATGAGGACTTGCGTTTGCGTGGGCCGGGCGATTTTTTCGGTTCAAGACAGCACGGACTTCCCGAACTGAAAGTCGCCGACATATCGTCAATGAGTTTGCTTGAAGAAACCCAGACAGCCGCAAAAATAATTCTTGAAAAAGACCCCGACTTATCCTTAAAGGAACATCAGGGTCTGAAATTTGAAACCAAGCGTTTATTTTCAAAGGTCGGAGCTTCAGGACAACTGCAATAATTCAAAGCAAAAGCACCGAAAGCAGAATTTCAAATCTGTTTTCGGTGCTTTAATTTTATCCGTTTGTTTTGCATTGCCAAGAGCAATCCTTGCATACTTTGGGGAGCTTTTCGGGTAAAATAATCTTGTCGTATGCAAGTTTTTTCAGGTCGTTCCAGCGTATCTCAGTGCCGAAATCAAGTCCGTATCCGGCAAGGCAGTTTTTATCAATTGTGTTTACTTTTGCGTGATTTTTGCACCTGCCGTTTATGTTGTTCGGGCAGTCGGTGCATATAATATCACAGCCGTCCGTCAGGACAAGTACAGGATTTTCGGTGTTAAGAATATCAATAATACGGCTCATACTGCGGATAAAATCTTTACTGTATCCTTTACCCACGAAAAACTGTATGCACAGGCTGTGATGAGGACGGAAATTAAAGCTTGATGATTTTGTCAAGACGGTTTACCAGAATTGCCGCAGCGATAATTTTAAGTCCGTCGGCAATAAGGAACGGGAATACACAATAGCCGAGAGCCGTTATAAGATCCATTGCATTTCCCTGAATATTATAGAGTATAATAAACCACGCTGTTCCGAAAATATAGCAAAGCAAAAGCCCGACAACCATAGAAACAGCAAGCACCCACAGCTTTCTTCCGAGCTTATCGGTCATAAAGCCCACAGCAAGAGCGGTAAAAATAAATCCTATAATATATCCTCCCGTCGGTCCGAAAAGAACGGAAACACCGCCTGAAAATCCTGCAAATACAGGCAATCCGACAGCACCGAGCAGAACATAAAGGATAACGCTGAGTGTACCCCTTTTCCAGCCGAGCATAGCACCTGCAAGGAACATACCGAGAGTTTGAAGTGTAAACGGAACTATAACTCCGAGCGGAATTGAAATCTGTGCCAATACGGAAATTATTGCGGTAAACACGGCAACATATACCATATCGGTTAAGACGCTTTTTTTAGTGTTTTTCGGTTTAGTATATGGCTTTTCAGGCATATTTGTTTTTTCACTTTCAATGTTATTCATTGTTTTTCTCTCCCTTAATAAAATACTTACCATATTATAGAATAAGTTTCGTTAATTGTCAACCTGTATTTAAAAATAAGTTGACAAATATACGACTTGATTTTTATTTGTTCAGGCATTATCATAAATTATATAAATATTAAAAGTGAGGGCAATAACTTGGAACTGAAAAAGAATGAAATATATACAGCACAAATAACAGACTATACGACAGAGGGCAGCGGTGTCTGCAAAATTAACGGAATGGCTGTTTTCGTACCGTCAACGGCTGTCGGGGACACGGTGTCCGTTAAAATAGTAAAAGCGGCAAAAAATTATGCATTCGGCAGAGCGGAAGAAATTATATCTCCGTCAGCTCAGCGTAAAGAACCCGACTGTACTGTTTTCGGAAAGTGCGGCGGCTGTACATTCAGACACATAGACTATCCGGCGGAGCTTGAATTCAAGCAAAAACGTGTTGTCGATACTATGACACGCATAGGCGGTGTTGACAGTAGTCTTGTCGGTAAAATCATAGGTGCAGAAAGCTGCGATTTTTACCGCAACAAGGCTCAGCTACCCGTAACCGCCGACAAAAACGGCAAAATATGCGTAGGATTTTTTGCACCGAGAAGTCACAGAGTGGTTCCGCTTGATGAATGTCATTTACAGTCAAAAGCGTTTGCACCTGCGATAAAAGTTTTTCTTGAATGGGCAAACAGCATAAACATCAAGCCCTATGACGAACAGACTCATACAGGAATACTGCGTCATTTATATCTGCGTTATGCCGAAAAAACCGATGAACTTATGGTATGCATTATTGCCAACGCAAATGAACTCCGCCACGAAAAGCAGCTTGTGCAGTCGTTAGTCGATAATATTCCGAATCTTAAAACAGTTGTGCTGAACATCAACACCGACAAAACAAATGTAATCGTGGGCAAGCGTTGCCGTACTCTTTACGGTGACGGATATATCACAGATGAACTCTGTGGACTGAAATTCCGTATTTCTCCGCTTTCGTTCTATCAGGTGAACAGAACTCAGGCAGAGCGACTTTACGGCATAGCGGCGGAATGTGCGGATTTAAAGCCAAACGAAACCCTTATTGATATGTATTGCGGAACAGGCACAATAGGACTTACAATGGCTCATAATGCTAAAAAACTCATAGGTGTAGAGATTATTCCCCAGGCAATAGAGGACGCAAAGAAAAATGCAAAATTCAACGGTATAGAAAACGCTGAATTTATATGTTCTGACGCTTCATCAGCAGCAGAGGTTTTAGCCAAAAGAAAAATAAAGCCTGACTGTATTGTGCTTGATCCTCCACGCAAAGGCTGTGACAGCAAGCTTATATCGACGATTTCATCAATGTCGCCGTCAAGAGTTGTATATGTTTCGTGCGACCCTGCAACTCTTGCAAGAGATATAAAGATTTTTTCCGAATACGGCTACAATGCCGAAAAAATCACTCCTGTTGATTTATTTCCGAGAACAGTGCACGTTGAGACGGTAGTATTGATGTCAAGGGCTGACAAGTAATGCCCGAAAAAGCCTTATTTTAAGCCATTTTTGGAAGTGTCGGCTTATGACATCTGTATCGGACACAGCTGCAAAGCTCTCTGTGGAAACTGGTCGGTATTATGAATGTATTTCAGGTTGTAACCTTAGATTAGATGTCAAAAATTCAGGCAGTGGATTAGATGTCAGCATTTTTCAGAGTAAAATCAGGCTTGGCAACAAATCCGCCAACCCGATACTAAGGGCATTTTCGGACAGTGGAATAGATATTTCCCTATTTTTAAAATAAGAATTATCACAGGGCAACCGCATGGGAAAGAAGTAAAAATATGTTACAATTGACCGGAGGAGATGGTTGATTATGAAAAAGTACTTTGAAGAATTAAGCGATAGCAGACAACAGTGCTGAAAATTTTCCTGTACTGCGTTATATCGCAATCGAACTATATAAATTTTTCACATCTTCAAAGCTTAGCTTAAAAGCCAAAAGATTTCGTTGTTCTTTTGATGATGAGTTTCTTTGTGATGTTATTTTTAACAAGTTTAATTGATCTTTTCGGTACATTAAGGAAATATATTGAAATTCAATCCAATATATGTTATATTTTAATTTAAAACGAACGATTTAAATTAAGGGGACTGACAAATGGCTAATTATACAGAAGAGCAATGGAATGCTAAAAAGGTTGAGCTTATGAAAACGTGCTTTAACGGCTTTGCTGAGTTAGGCTTGCACGGCACCGGTATTCGTACCCTGGCTAAGCATTGCGGATATAACACATCTATGATTTATACATATTTCAAGGATTTGGACGACCTTATCATCCAATCCACCGAATACTGTATGAGTAAGGTAGAAGATGAGTTTATGGCGAAAGCTCCCACAGATGTAAATGACTTGTGGCGGTTCATTGACGAGATACCCTACTGGACGGCAAAAAAACACGGAAAGAAATACCGCCTGATGTATCAGGTCTATACTCACCCGAAATACAGAGAATACGGCAAGAAATTCTTTGCGGGCGTTGATAAGCGTTATACAGAATATGCAAAAAGCTTAGAGGGCAGGTTGGGTATTCCCTATCAAAAGCTGACGCCGCTGATTTTTATTCTGATAAGAGCCTGTGTGCATTATGCACTGTTTGAAGATGAGTTCTATATGAAATCCCAGATAGATGTTCTGAAAGAAACCCTTGAACTATTTGTTATGAAATATAACCCGAAAGCAAGGTCAAGGTTTGCTTTTTAGCTTTTTATAAAGCAAAAAAAATAAGCAAATATGCTTTTTACAATTCAGAGAGGAGAAAACAAGAATGAATAATGAAAACGAAAAAAGCGACAGCATAGTTATCAAGAAGAAATATATTATAATTGCTGTTGTTGTACTGCTGTTGGTTGTCGGAGGAATTGTAGTTGCACTGAACTGGGGGAACTGGTTCGGCGGAAGTACGACGGTTGAAAACTCAACGGTATCACAAGTAGGAACTCCCGACATTGACCCCAACGCCGGCAAGTATGAAGGTTCAAAGCCTGAGGACAAGGGCGGCGAGGCAAAGGGAATAAAAATACCCGGCTATCCGTCAATTACAATTCCCGCAAATCAGACAGATGTAACCGTGGCACTGCTTAATCCTGAGGGCAACCCCTGTTACTTTGTCTTTGAGCTTGCACTGAAAGACACGGGCGAAACTCTTTACAAGTCAAAGCTTGTACCGCCCGGTCAGGCAATAACAAACATAACGCTTTCAAAGCCGCTTGACACAGGCGAACATAATGCTGTTATCAGGATTTCAACATTTTCACTTGAAGACCAGAGTGCAATGAACGGTGCAAATGTTGAAACGGTTCTGATAGCTAAGTAAAGGAGGAAATGTTTTGAAAAGTAAAGTAAAAATAACGACAAAAAAGCTTATTGCGGTTTTATTAACACTTTTAATAATAAGTTCGGTTTTGCCGTCTTTCACGGTTTCAACCTCGGCGGCAGGAATAACAGCGACAACACCGAACAAAGACGGCAACGGCGTGTATCAGATAGGCACGGCGGCAGAGCTGTACTGGTTTGCAGATAAGGTCAATAATGACAATGCAAATTACGGCAGTGCAAAAGCAGTGCTTACAGCGGATATTGTTGTCAATAAAAATGTACTGAACTCAAAAGGAGAATTAAACAGCGGCACTTTTACCGACTGGACACCCATTGGAAACAGGTCCAATCAATACACCGGCAAATTTGACGGACAGGGTCACACAATCAGCGGCTTGTATTTCAATAATACAAGCACAGACTTTGTAGGCTTGTTCGGCTGCCTCGGTACAGACGGCGAAATCAAAAATGTAGGTGTAATTGATTCATATTTCAACGACTATGGGTATGTCGGCGGCGTGTGCGGAGGTAATTTCGGCGGCACAATAACCGGCTGCTACAACACCGGCACAGTCAGCGGCGATTATTATGTCGGCGGCGTGTGCGGAAGGAGTTACGGCACAATAACCGGCTGCTACAATACCGGCACAGTCAGCGGCAGAGATATGGTCGGCGGCGTGTGCGGATGGAATGGTACTACTTCAGGCACAATGACCGGCTGCTACAACATCGGCACAGTTAGCGGCAAAGGTAATTATGTCGGCGGCGTGTGCGGATGGAATGGTACTACTTCAGGCACAATGACCGGCTGCTACAACATCGGCACAGTTAGCGGCAAAGGTAATTATGTCGGCGGCGTGTGCGGATATAATAGAAGCGAGATAACCGCCTGCTATACAAACAACGGCGGCGTGTGCGGATATAATTATGGTGGCACTATTAGCAGTGATTGTGCTGAATACAATGGCAATGAATTTAAAGACAATACTGTATGCAAACTGCTCAACACCGCTTTGAAAAATGCAAACTCAGATGTACGTTTTTATCAGGGTGCAAATTACCCTGAGCTTATTTCAAATGTTCCAAAGCTTGTTGACGGCGTGTACCAGATAAGCAACAAACAGGAATTATACGCCTTTGCACAGCTTGTAAACAGCGGTGCTGAACCAAGTGCAAACGCAGTGCTGACAGCGGATATTACCGTGAACAACAATCTGCTTAGTTCATTGGTATTTGACGGAAATAAAAACGTAACAAACGGAGATAGCTTTGAAAGATGGACACCGATTGGTTATTACGACTCATCAACGGATGAATATGTCTTATATTCGGGTACATTTGACGGACAGGGACACACAATCAGCGGCTTGTATTTCAATGATACAAACGCAATCCGTGTCGGCTTGTTCGGCTACCTCGGTTCAGGCGGCGAAATCAAAAATACAGGAGTAATTGATTCATATTTCAACGGTGGTTACTATGTCGGCGGCGTGTGCGGAGATAATAACAGCAGTACAATAACCGGCTGCTACAACACCGGCACAGTCAGCGGCACAAGTAATATAGGTGGCGTGTGCGGGAAGAATACTGGTGGCACAACAATCGGCTGCTACAACACCGGCACAGTCAGCGGCGATTATGAAGTCGGCGGCGTGTGCGGAAATAATTACAAAGGCACAATAACCGGCTGCTACAACACCGAAACAGTCAGCGGCAAAAGTAATGTCGGCGGCGTGTGCGGAGCTAATGACGGCGGCACAATAACCGGCTGCTATACATATACAAACAAAGGCGGCGTGTGCGGAAATAATTTCGGTGATGGCAAAATAGACGATTGCGATGAATACACATACAACAAAAACGGAGATGAATTTACAGACACTACTGTATGCGGACTGCTAAATGCCGCTTTGAAAAATTACGGCTCAGATGTCCGTTTCTATCAGGGAGTGAAATTGCCTGAGTTTATCCACGCACCACAGCTTGTTGACGGCGTGTATCAGATAAGCTGTGCGGCAGAGCTGTACTGGTTTGCACAGCTTGTAAACAGCGGCACAACAAACGCAAACGCAGTGCTGACAGCGGATATTATTGTCAACAAAGATGTTCTGAATGACAGCGGAGAATTAAACAGCGGCACTTTCACCGACTGGACACCCATTGGATATTACAACTCCTCATCGTCTGGCTATGTCTATTATTCAGGTACATTTGACGGACAGGGACACACAATCAGCGGCTTGTATTTCAATGATACAAGTGCATTCTGTGTCGGCTTGTTCGGCTGCCTCGGTTCAGGCGGCGAAATCAAAAATGTAGGTGTAATTGATTCATATTTCAGAGGTCGGTATCGGGTCGGCGGCGTGTGCGGATATAATTTAAGCAACGGTACAATAACCGACTGCTACAACACCGGCAGAGTCAGCGGCAGTGGTAGTTCTGTCGGCGGTGTGTGCGGATATAATTTAAGAAACGGTACAATAACCGGATGCTACAACACCGGCAGAGTCAGCGGCAATGATGAAGTCGGCGGCGTGTGCGGATATAATCAGGAAGGAACAATAACCGGCTGCTACAACACCGGCACAGTCAGCGGCAGTGATTATGTCGGCGGCGTGTGCGGATATAATTTAAGCAACGGCACAATAACCGGCTGCTACAACACCGGCACAGTCAGCGGCAGTTATGTCGGCGGCGTGTGCGGATATAATTTAAGCAACGGCACAATAACCGGCTGCTACAACATCGGCACAGTCAGCGGCACAATTAATGTCGGCGGAGTGTGCGGATATAATCGCGGCACAAACACAAGTACAAGCATAATAACCGGCTGCTATACAAACAACAAAGACATTTGCGGATATAATGATGGTGGCACTATTAGCAGTGATTGTGCTGTAAAGTCAGACCCAGAATTTAAAGACACTACTGTATGCAAACTGCTCAACACCGCTTTAAAAAATGCAAATTCAGATGTCCGTTATTATCAGGGTGCAAATTACCCTGAGCTTAGCATTATTCCTAATCTTCCCGACATTGTTGATGGTGTGTATCAGATAAGTAACAAACTGGAATTATACGCCTTTGCACAGCTTGTAAACAGCGGTGCTAAACCAAGTGCAAATGCAGTGCTGACAGCGGATATTACAGTGAACGATTTTAAGAAAACTCCGCTTAAATTTGATGATAAAGGAAATGTAACAAACGGAGATAGCTTTGAAAGCTGGAAAACGATTGGTTATTACGACTCATTAACAGATGACTATGTCTTATATTCGGGTACATTTGACGGACAGGGACACACAATCAGCGGCTTGTATTTCAATGATACAAACGCAATCTATGTCGGATTGTTCGGTTTCTTCGGTTCAGATGACGAAATCAAATGCGAAATAAAAAATGTAGGTGTAATAGATTCATATTTCAAGGGTAATGTTGGTGTCGGCGGCGTGTGCGGATATAATTACCAAGGCACAATAACCGGCTGCTACAACACCGGTACAGTCAGCAGCAGTGGTGGTTATGTCGGCGGCGTGTGCGGATGGAATAACGGCACAATAACCGGCTGCTACAACACCGGCACAGTCAGCAGCAGTGGTGATTATGTCGGCGGCATTTGCAGTTATAATGACGGCGGCATAATAACCGGTTGCTACAACACCGGCACAGTCAGCGGCAGTAGTTCTGTCGGCGGCGTGTACGGAGTGAATGACAAAGGCACAATAACCGACTGCTATACAAACCGTAGCGGTGATACATATTATAAATCAGATGAAGAATTTAAAAACGGTACTGTATGCGGACTGCTTAACACTGCCCTTAAAAATGCAAGTTCAAACGTACTGTTTTGTCAGAGAATAGGTACTGATGATTCACCGTTGCTGACCTATCAATTTGAAAGTATTGATGAACATACTTACGAAGTATATACAGTTGATGTTGATAACAACACCTTCAATGCAACCTGCCTTTGCGGTAAGAAAAGAAAAACAATGAATCTTACTCTCACAACACAAAAAACTGTTGTTGTAAACGGTGAGGCAAATACCCTGACAGCTACGCTTTTTAATCTTGATAATGAAGTCGTAACATATAAGTGGTATCAGAACGGCGTTGAAATTGAGGGTGCAACCTCCTCTACATATAATATGCCAACCAATCTTTCGGCGGGAACTTATACATACAGGGTTGATGTAACTATGTCAGGTGTCGGCACAATATCATCACAAACTGTTGATGTCCTTGTGGATATTATACAGACCTACACTGTTACAATTCCCGAAACAGTAACACTCGGCGGAACAGCAACAATTAAAGCTGAAAATGTAGTTCTGGAAGAGGATAAACAGCTTGAAGTCACTATTACAGGCACAAGCGGAGATAACAACGCATTTGCAATAAAATCTGCTGATGGTGAAGTGCTTGAATATACCGTCACAAAGGCAGACGGTACAAAGGTTAGCCTTAATGATAAAGTTCTTACGGTAAATCCCGACAACACGAACCCCGACAGCACAACGCTTACATTCAACACACCGGGCAAAGCTAAATTTTCGGGCGAATACAAAGGCACGGTGACATTCAATGTTTCGATAAACTAATACAGTTATTTGGCACGTTCAGCGTGTAAAAAAATTTTAAAGGAGTTTTTACTATGAAAAAAATCAGTTCGCTTATTCTGGTACTTTTAATGATGGTGTCTTTAAGCATTGCAGTAGTTGCAACTAACGGTGCGACAGAACCTGAAAGTGTAACTTTGGATTTGTCAAACGGCAAAATTACCATTACACCAACAGGATATACGCAAGCGGCCATTCCGGAAACATCTACTGAAACATCTATGGAAGCATCAAGTATGATGTACGCTATGAGCAGAAACAGTAACAGTGGAGAAGTAGCTTTTACAGGAAAGTACATTATTAAAGGTTCTATCAGTAATCTGGATACACCTTTGGTTATTATTAACAACACAGATGAACCGGCAACTTTTGATATTACTCTGCAAAGTGTACAAATTGCTGCAAAAAAATGGTGTACCACTGTGAAAATTCTGGGAACAAGTGATGTTACAGTTAATATAACAAATACCGGAAAAAGTAGAATTTCCGGACATTCACATCCGCCATTCTCGATAGCTTCACCTATTTATGCTCTTATTAACATTACTAATGAAGAGGGCGCAACCTTTGATTTCAGCAAACTGATTGGAGATGACAGACAATTATATGGCAGTCAACAATACTGTACTTTTATTCTTGATGGTAAATTAGTCGATGAAAATGGAAAAGAAGTTGAAAATGCATTAAAAGGTTCAAATGTTGATTATACAGTAAACCAGATGTACACTGTAACAATACCCGAAACAGTAGAACTCGGCAGCACAGCAAAAATAAAAGCTGAAAATGTCTTTCTTGTAAAGGGTCAACAAATTGAAGTTGCACTTACAGGCACAAGCGACAGCGACAATAAATTTAAAGTTAAATCCGCTGAGGGTGCGGAACTGGAATATACCGTAAAAAATGAAAATAATAAAGAAATCAAGGTTTCCGATACCGTTCTTATCGCAAACCCGACAAACGGCAAAACAAGCGAAACAACACTTACATTCTCAACACCGACAGAAAGTAAATTTTCGGGTACATACAAAGGAACAGTGACATTTACTGTTGCGGTTAAAGACGAACCGACCGTATAATTATGCTCAGTATTAAAAGGAGAATTTATTATGAAAAAATTTATTGCTATTTCACTTGTATCGGCACTGACACTTGCGGCATCAGCAACAGTATTTGCGACAAACACCCCACAGAATGTAGAAATCACCTTTGAAACTTCAGGTTCGGGAACAATGAATATTGTATACAATGTTGACCCGGCATATACAGTAACAATTCCTGACCGTATAACGCTTGATACTGCAACATCTGCCACAACCCCCGCAGTTAATGAATTGGAAATTTCAGCCTCGAATGTTGTAGTTTCAAAGGGCAAACAGGTAGTTGTCAGGCTGACAGACACAACCAAAACAAGCGATGGAAAATCAAAACCTTTTGCTGTTAAAACTGCCGAAGGCGCAGAAATTACATACACAGTAAAAAACGGTAGCACAGATGTAAAAGTCGGCGACACTGTTCTTACTGTAAATCCTGAAACTGTTTCATCAGGTTCAACAACCCTTAAATTTATCGCACCGGATGATGTTACCTATGCAGGTACATATTCAGGCACAGTTACTTTCACTGTTTTGTTAGAAAACACATAAAACAATTTTACAAGCACAGCGTTTATGATAAAAATATTTTCAGAGGAGTTTTTAACTATGAAGAAATTTATTACTATGGCACTTGTTTCAGCACTGGCACTTTCCGTATCAATAACGGCTTTTGCGACAGACCCGACAACGATAACACCCGGTACAGACGGCAATCCTGATCCGGCTACTGCTCCGACTACTGTTAATCTGAATATTGCCCCGACTTATACCGTTACAATTCCGGCAGATATTACCCTTAACGAAACAAAGGAATATGACGGAGCCGGTAATTTAACGGCTATTACATACGAGAACGATTTATCAATAACAGCCGAAGCTGTCAGACTGGCTGAAAGCAAAAAGATAGAGGTTACAATGGAAAGTGACTTTAATCTTGATACCGCCGCAAGCTCAGAATACAAGCTGCCTTACACTGTTAAGGTTGACGACAGCACAGAGGATTTAATAAACGGTGGAACGGTAGCCCTGTTTGGAACGAATACAGCCGAACAGACAAGCACACTTCATTTTTCGGCAGATAATCCTGTATATGCAGGTGACTATTCCGACAATGTTACATTCACTATAAAGCTTGTCTGATTAAGAAATAAAGGGAGATTTTTACTATGAAAAAGATTATTACACTTGCACTCGTTTCAGCACTGGCACTTACAGCGTCAATAACAGCTTTCGCAACAGACATCACTCCGCAAACATCTGACCCTAAGGAAGCAGATACCGATGTTGTTTTTGAAGTTGCCCCCACTTATACAATTACAATTCCGTCAGAGATTACTCTCGAACAAAAAACCGAAAACGGCGTAACAACCTACGAAAAAGTTCTGGAAATAACGGCTGATTCCGTAAAGTTGCCAAAAACAAAGCAGATTGCGGTAACTATGACCGGTGATTTTAAATTTAAGGCTGATGATACAGACCAAAGCACAGTTGATTACACTGTTACAGTCGGCAACAGCACAAAAGCTATTGCAAGCGGTGACAGGGTTGCAACATTCTCCACGAATACCGCAAAGCAGTCAAGCAAACTTAATTTTAAGGCAGACGAGCCTGAATACGCAGGCAAATATAAAGACACCGTTACATTCAATATCGCTATTGAAAACGCATAAGAATATTTGTTAAAAGGAGTTTTATTATGAAAAAGGTTATTACACTTGCACTCGTTTCAGCACTGGCACTTTCCGTATCGGCAACGGCTTTTGCGGCACAAATCAATCAGGATACACCCGAACCGAAGAAAACTGACGCAGTTATTAAAACATCAATCGCACCTACTTATACCGTTACTATTCCTGCCGATGTCACGGTTGAGTTCAATGCTGAAACAACAACATTCGGACAGATTAAGTTAGATTCGGCACAGATTGAACCGGACAAGTGCATTAAGGTTTCACTCACCACTGACGGCACACTGAAAAACAATGTTGACGAAACAAAGGTTATCCCGTACACCGTTAAAAGCGGTGAAAATGTATTTACATCTGCAACTTATCTTTCAGCAGGCGACAGCACCGACCTTACAATCAACATAGCAACAGCCGACTGGAATAAGGCTTATGCAGGTGAATATAGCGACACAGTTACCTTTGAAGTATCATACGAAAATAAAGCATAATAAGGGGGCAGCAATATGAAAAAAATAGCCGCTATGCTATTGTGTATATGCCTTATTGCAACCTTTTCTGTAACCGCCTTTGCACAGAACACTGCCGGCGGAGATAGTCACATTACAACGGTTGTTCCCGGTTCACATAAAATAACCGTAATTTCAGACGGTGCAGAAGTATTTGTCAACGGAACAGCCGGCAAGGAATTTACCGTTGAACGCTTGTCCGAGCCGACAGCTGTTTTTAAAGCTGAAAAAAACAGACGGATAGTTCAGGTTCTTTTGGACGACAACGATATAACCAACAATATCGGAGGTGATTCCTATACTTTTGAACCTGTTTATAAGGATATGGTCTTAACTGTAATAACCGAAAGTTATACGGAAGAATCCACCGCCTCTGAGCCGGAATCGGAGAGTCCCGAAAGCACTCCGGCTGAAAGCAGCCAAAACAGTCAAGATTCAATTCCACTGCAAACAGGCGAAACTACTAATATAGCATTCTGGATTGTTTTAATTATTGTGTCTGCTGTTATATTTACATTAAGCAGACAGAGTTCAAAAAAGAAAAGCGATAAACAGCCATAAAAAATCTACCCTTCAAGAAATTTGATATGCACCTCAAAAGTCAGACACTTTTGCAGGTGCATATTTTTATGTCAAAGAACTTAAAAAGCCGTAAGCATTTTGCTGTTTAATACTATTTCTCTTTAAATTTGAATATAAAAATTGCGGGTGCAGGGGTTCAACCCCTGCCGAGGTCAAGGGCGAGCAGCCCTTGTGGGGTTTGGGGCAAAGCCCCAATATCCATTACTCAAAAAAGAAATAGTATAACCGGACTCTCACGGCTTTTTCATAAACAGTGTGCCAATGTCTGTAAAATACAAAAGCGGTTCATTTCTGACGGGTGTTACATTTAACTGGTTATTGGTAAGACTCTTAAAACTCACAGGAAAACCACACTCTGCAAGCTTTTTATATATTTTCTGTATGTTATGTTATTTTGTATCAAAAATAAAATCAAAACTATTGAATAATTTGGTTAAAAATGCTACAATTAAAAAATTCTGAAAATGGTATAAACAAAATCTTCAGTTTATATATCGGTGATATTATGAAAGAAAACGTGCTTCTTTTTTTAAAATGGGAGAAGGTAAAATATGCTTAATGTTTCACATCTTACAAAAAAATATAAAAAAACTCCTGCAAACGATAATCTTTCATTTATGGTAAATCCGGGAGAGATAGCTGTTCTGGCAGGCTCTAATGGTGCAGGAAAATCAACAGCGATTAAGTGTATAGTCGGATTGCTGAGGTATGAGGGCGAAATCGAAATTTGTGGCTTTAAAAATAAAAGCCTTGAAGCAAAAAGAATTACAGGCTATATTCCTGAGATTCCTGCACCCTTTGATTTGCTGACCGTATGGGAGCATATGGAGTTTATCGCAAGAGCCTATTCGCTTGAGAATTGGCAGAGCTATGCCGAAGAGCTTGTGGAGCGTTTTCAGCTTGCGGATAAAAAGAATAAGCTCGGCAAGGAGCTTTCTAAGGGTATGCAACAGAAAATAAGCATTTGCTGTGCCTTGTTGATTAAGCCGAAGGCTGTGCTTTTTGACGAGCCTTTTGTCGGACTTGACCCACACGCAATTAAAGAACTGAAAAAGATAATTTTAGAACTGAAAGAACAGGGTGCGTCCGTAATTATCAGTACACATATGCTCGAAAGCGTAAGCGAGCTTTGGGACAAGGTTCTCATAATGATGAACGGAAAAATTGAGGCGGAAAGAACAAGAGAGGCTGTTGAAAAAAACGGAGAGGACTTGATGGAGCTTTTCTTTAATATAACCGAAGAAGCTCCGCGGTGAGGTGCGTATGAAGGCTATAATCTATATGCTCAGAAAAACCGTAAAAAACGGAATAACTGATATAATACATCACCCTATACAGCTCATAGTTTATCTTTTTGTAGCACTGACAACTATCGGAGGTATTATTACTGCTCTTACAAGAAATATTATTGAGGAGCAAATGGTTTTCGATTTTCGTATATTGCAGGGTGCATATCTTATGATACTTTATTTTATAAGTATTCCGATTATGCTTAAAGGCACGAATGCATCGACAACATTTTTTAAAATGAGTGATGTTGCGAATATATTTACTGCACCTGTTTCCGAAAAACATATACTTATATACGGCGTCGGCAGACAGATGTCAACAATTTTGCTTTTATTGATTTGCTTTGTTTCCTATGGAGCAATGGCGGTGAGATATTTCGCCCTTACTGTGTGGGACGCTGTACTGCTTATGCTTGGTATCGGTGTAATGCTTTTTCAGGTACAGATGATTACCGTTCTGATTTTTTGCGTATGCAACGGCAGACCTGCAAGAATACGACTGATGAAATATGCGATATATCTTATAATAGTTTTTCCGATAGCCATTGCACTTTTTCAGCTTTTTGCAAAGGGCTTTACATACGAAAACCTTCTTTCTGCAATATCACTTCCGTATCTTGATTATATTCCGATAACAGGCTGGACAAGCGGTATGTTTATCGGGATTATATCGGGCAATACTGCAAAAGCCCTGATTTACGGTGGTTTGCTTTTGCTGTTTGCCGTATTTGCAGTTATTGTATTTATTCGTAGTAAGGCTGATTATTATGAAGATGTTCTGCAAAAAACAGAGAGCGTTTATGAGTTCAGAAATGCAGTCAGAAGCGGCAAAGTCAGCGACAAGAATATGATGAACGACAAAAAGAAAATTAAGGTCGGCAGAATGGGCATAAACAGAGGCACAGGAGCAACAACATTTTTCTTTAAGCAGTATCGTGAGATGTCAAGACGCTCATTTATACCGTTTATAAATATAAATACAGCGGTTTTAACAGCTTTTGTTTTAATAATCGGTTTTGCATTAAAGACATTAGGAAATTTAAATGCGTCTGTAATACTGACAATAACCGCAATTCTTTCGTGCTATATACAGTTCTTTTTTACAGTATCTGATGATTGGATAAAGGAACTGCAAAAGCCCTACATATTTATTGTTCCTGCAAGTCCGGTAAAAAAGCTTATTATGGCTTGTGCAACAAGCGTTATAAAGCCGTTTATTGACGGAGTAACTGCATTTACGGTTGCCGGAATATTGTTCGGTGCAAATTTTGTTGATATATTGGCCTGTATTTCTGCGTATTTTAGCTGTGGACTTTTATATACCTCACTTAATGTACTTGTACAGAGATTTATGGGCAAGGCAGGAAACCGAGGAGTTTTAATGGTTATATATATGCTTTTACTTTTTACTGCACTGATACCGGGGATTGTTGTTTCGATACTTTTATTTTTTGCATTTCCGGCAAATGGAGTATATGATACATTTTTTGCGGCAAGATTATGTTTCCCGTCGGCTGTCTGTAATTTAGCGGTGGCATTTTTGATATTTTTGATTTCAAAAAGAACGCTGAACAATATGGAATACTAAAATTTAAGTAATTGCAGGAGAAAATATGAGAGTTTGGAATTATAATGCGGGAAACTGCGGAATATTTTGCTTTTAGGGGATTGCTGTTTCGTTGTTTGGCTCGGGAATAAATATTCTTAGCTTTTGGTTTGTTCCGCTTATTTTGCGATTGCAGGTGTCAAAATCACACAGAAATCGGCTGTGTTTTTACGGCTTTCGGAAGAGTGGACTTGTTTCCGTTTTGATATGATATGTTTCCGCATATGCAAAAGGAAAAAATAAAGTAAAAATAGCTGTTTGACATCAATATCAAGAGTTCGTGCCACGCTGAAACGGTGGTTTTGTTGAATAAGACACAGAATTAAAGGTGTTAAAAAGGCCTGAAATAAGGGTATTTCAGCGTTTTTGTATTTGAAAGTTCAACCTGAAAAAAGAATTGGAAACACATATTTGCAAGATTGGATTTCCGGGAGTTGGAGCTTAGAACTTCAGCTCTCGGATTTTTTTGTTTTATGCAGGAAACGAACATATCCAAGGTTGTAGAGGATAGTGAGGTGGTCGGATTCTTGACATAGGAGCAGATAAGGGGTATAATTTCATATAAACAATTTGTTATTTTTTGTCGCTTTTGGTGGTTATTCGACGAAAAATATATATAATTAAGGAGAACTATTCAAAAATAGATAAATCAAAGCGTGAACATATAAAAAAGGAGGAGTGCACCGTGTATAAATCAAAACATAATATAGGGAAACGCAACGGTACAATACGCATGATTGCTCTCTTTCTCACGGCGTTTATGCTTTTTTGCGGCGTTTTGTTTAATTATTCCATTATCAATGTTTTTGCAGACACGAGCAGCGATAACAATAATCTGAAAAACGGCAGCTTTGAAGATGGACAGACCTGGACTTCAAACTATAAGCAGCCTAATCAAAAAGATGTTCCTTTCTGGAATACAACAGCTACTGACAATAAAATTGAATTATTTATGACAAACCAAAACATTTATATAAAAAATAATGTAACATTAGCTCCTACTGACGGTTTATATGCCGCAGAATTAAACGCTGAGGAAGAGAGTACATTATATCAGAATGTTAAGACCTCTCCGTCGAGTGTTTACGAGTGGGGCTTGGATCACGGCGGTCGAAACGGAACAGACACAATGGCATTGATTATCGGCCCCAGACAGAGTGTTGATCCGTCAAAGCCCGACAAGGCAGGTCGTGACCAGTTTATGCAGATGGTGGACTGGCTGATTGCTCAGAAGAAAACATCTGTTAAAGACTCTGCCGGCTTGGGCGAACAGCTTACCGTTTACAGTAAAAAATTTGCCGAAAGCGGCACTTTTAAGGATAATGCAGGAAATAATGCGTTCAGCCTGACACCAAGTACTATTTACACAGAAGAATGGCATATCTGGATAATGGCATCTTCAAGTGTCAAGAGTGGAACGAATCCATGGAACTCTTACGGCTCTAATGCTGAGGACGATGAAGGAAACGCAGGTGACACAGGGGATACAAGCGATACAGGCAATACAGGTGATACAGGCGATACAGAATTGGATTTAAGCAAGTACTATCTCTATACTGTTCCGCCAGGTCAGACAGAAACCGTATTCGGCTTTGTTTCAGTTGGAGTTTACCAGACAACAGCACCTCCAGGTAAAGAAAAAACCTTCGGTAACTTCATTGATAATATAAACTTCGATCTTTACCATCCGCTGTCCGGCAGTACAACCACCCATGGTAGTGCGGTTGTCGGCGGAAGTGATGGAACAACCGGTGGCGAGGGAGGTTCAGAAGGTCATCAGGTTACGATTGACAATAAGCTTACAACCTATGTGGTGAATGGAGAGCCGCTGAAAATTCAGGCTATTGTGAAAAAAGCAGATGTCGATGACGGCTGTGAGTTTGTCGGTATGTATTACACCAAGCAGGATGAAAACGGAAATCCCGTAACCGAGTTTTTGGTGTTGGCGGGAAATGAAACAGAAGATACGGGCAGCCTGACAGATGAAGAAAAAAAGGGTAAATGGCTAAAATCGACCAATACAGACGGCGATATCATTTATACCTATTATCTGGACGGATTGGATTCGGCAGCAGATTTGCACTTTGTATTTATCAAGAGTCCCACCGTAACCTATGACTCTAACGGCGGAAAACCGTATGGAGTCGAGAGGAAGTATAATACAGACGAAGCGGAAAATGTATACAGCTTTAAGCCTGTTACCGGTTCTGACGACGCACAGGCAGGTACAGATACCTTATTTATTGATCCTTATTTATCACACGCAGCTGAAGGGCAAAACGACGCCTGGAAATTTATGGGCTGGCTCCTTACAGGCGACAAGGTTGATGGCGTTTCGTCGGATATTCAGGTAAATGCAGACCAATTAGGAAGTCTGAGACTTCCTGCTAAGCATACTATAGCCTGCGATTTCACTTTTAATGGATTCAACGGAAACACGAAAGCACAGTATTTTAAAATATACGATGGCGATGTAGATTTGACCAGGACGATCAACAAAGATGCTGATGATAAGGATTTGGGTGTAATCTGGAGCGATAACAACGAAACAAAAGCCTATGCCAATGTTCACTGCGGTATTACAATGGTGGCACAATGGCGGTGGAGACAGATATTTATACCACAGGTTTATAACACCACTGATAACGTGTACGAAGCTTCTGACCAAGGCGGAACGGTTGAAATTATAAGTGCAGATCCATCAGACGAGAATTACAACAATAAATATGATGAGAACGGCGGTAAAGCCTACTATGCTGAAATTGATGAAGTTGTAACCGTAAAGGCAACTGAAAAGGAGGGCTATAAATTCGCCGGCTGGTATGACGAAAGAGGAAAACTTGTCAGCACTGATACTGAATACAGATACGTTGAAATAAAGGAAAGTATAAAAACCTTTTATGCCAGATTTTCAGACAGTGTTACACAGACCTATATCCGTCAGGTAGGGAGCGGTGACAGCTGGGAAAATACCACCGATGATACAATAGGTACTCTTGGACGTTACAGCTATACCGATGTGATTGGTACGCCTATAAGCTCCACTGCGACCGCCGGAAGCGGCTACAAATTCATCGGCTGGTATGATTCCGAGGGTAATGCGGTCGGCAGTGATATGCTTACAAACGGTGGCAATACGATAAGCTACAAAACTACGGACGATGCGACCTATTTCGCAAGATTTCAGGAAAAAGTTACACAGAACTATATCCGTCAGATAAAGAAAGGTGACACTTGGGAAGATACCACTGATGATAAAATAGCTACTCTCACACAATACACCCATACCGATGTAGTGGGTAAAGATGTAAGCTCCACTGCGAATGAAGGAAGTTTCTACGATTTCATCGGCTGGTATGATTCCGAGGGTAATGCGGTCGGCAGTGATATGCTTACAAACGGTGGCAAGACGATAAGCTACACGACTACGGTCAATGCGACCTATTACGCAAGATTTTCAAAAAAAATAGTTACACAAACCTATATCCGTCAGATAAAGAACGGCGACACTTGGGAAAACACCACCGATGATACGATAGGCACTCTGACGTGTTACGGTGATGAGGACGAGATAGATAAATCCGTAAGCTCCACTGCGACTGCTGAAAGCGGCTACAAATTCGTCGGTTGGTATGATTCCGAGGGTAATAAGGTCGGCAGTGATATGCTTACAGAAAACGGAGCAACGATAAGCTACAAAACTACGGGCAATGCAACCTATTATGCACATTTTGAAAAGGCATATACGCTTAGCGTGAGCAAGCTTGACGGTCATAAAACCACACATGAAAATAAAGAGCCACTTGCCGGTGCAGAGTTTACCCTGTACCAAAAGGATAGCAATGGAGATGAAACCATTGTCTATAATGAAGAAAGTATAAAATGTACCGTTGTTGAATCTGCCGTTACGGCTTTAAGCGAGAGCGGCACGGAAGCTACCGCAGTTTTTGTGGACAAGCTCTCCGCCGATACGGAGTACTATCTTGCCGAGATAAAGGCACCCACGGGATTCAAATTGCTTGATTCACCGTTAAAAATCACCATTAACAGTTCCGACAATAGCGTCGGTATTGAAGGAATCGACGGAATACCGAACGAAATCATCGGAAACGAGGTTAATATTGAACTTGTGAACTATCTTCTGCCGCTGAAATTGCCAACTACGGGAACGTCATTTACCGGCGGCCGGTTCATAGTGGCAGGGCTTTTGCTGCTGGCTTCATCTGCAATCGGTTTATTTTTGGTAAAAATAAACTATGAAAGGAAAAATTCATATAAAAAGCAAAAATAGGAATTATTGCAACGGGAAATGAAGGCAGCCATATTGCTTTATTCTTTGTTGATGGTGCATATCATAATCAGGGCATTGGCAGAAGTCTGTGGAATGCAGTTCTTGCCGATAATAGTGCAAAATCAATTACAGTTCATTCGTCTTTATATGCAGCAGAAGTATATAAAAGGTTAGGATTTGTAATAACAGATGAAGTTCGGGAGGATGGCGGCATTCAATATGTTCCTATGGAGTATCGGGCATAGTATGAAAATTGAAGGAGTGAGTGCATGGCAAATATCATAACAGGTATCAGAATTCTGTGCAGTATAGTTTTGCTGTTCTTTCCGGCATTACTGATATGATTGACGGGACAGTAGCCAGAAAGACTGATACCGTCAGTGAATTTGGTTCTAAGCTGGATACTGCTGCGGATTTTATCTTTGTTGCAGTTTGCTTAATGAAATTGCTTCCTGTGCTGAACGTACCCGCTTGGATTCAGGTATGGACAGGTATAATTGCAGTTATAAAGATTATCAACATAGTTTACGGATTTGTTGTCCAAAAGAGGTTTGTGGCAGAACATATGCTTATGAATAAGCTTACAGGTCTGATGATATTTGTTCTTCCGTTGACCCTTTTTATAATGGAATTGAAGTATAGTGCAGCTGTGGTTTGTGTTGTTGCTACATTTTCGGCAATTCAGGAAGGATATTATATCAGAATCGGGAGAATTAAAGAATGAATAAATTATTCCCCGTGCAATAAAGGACGCAAAGAAAAATTCAAAATTCAGAGGTATCAAAAACGCTGAATTTATATGTTCTGACCCTCCACGAAAAGTCTGTGACAGCAGGCTTATATCGACAGTTTCGTGAATGTCACATAGTTTTAATTCCCAAAGTAAATTCCATTATGGGACTTACTTTGGGAATTAGCTTTATTGAGTAACACTATTCAAAACAGATAAATATTGTTGAAGCGGCAGGGAATTTATGTTATAATTTATTGTATATTTTATATCAGCCGTTCAATCAATGTGCGTAAAAGAAAGATTGCAAAGGGATATTCCTTTGTCGGTTACTGTTTAACCGACAAACCGACCTTATCAATTAAGTCAGGCGAGGTGCTGCGAGTGATAAAAGCGAAAAGAAAAAATCACCGTAACGTAATTGTTGCAGTTATAATAATTATTTGCGCTGTTATTGCTCGTATTGTTGGAAAGCTCCAAATTCACAGTGTGTTTTTTGGTCTTATACGCACTATGCTCTATATAGGTCTGTACATAGGCTGGGGAATTTCCGTCAGTAAACGTGTTATGCAGGTGCAGGTACGCCGCTGTCTGATTTCCGTGTCAGGGCTGATGGTCTTTTGGTTTGTTGTGCGGACAATGAAATATTTGTTTGTGTCTGATACAGATATACTTCGGCAGCTTTGGTACTGGTATTACTTCCCGATGTTGTTTATCCCGTTGCTTTCGGTGTTTGTAGCTATGTCACTCGGCAAGCCCGAAAATTACCGTTTGCCGAAATGGACATTGTTATTATATATTCCCACAATGCTTTGCTTGCTGCTGGTGCTTACGAACGATTTTCATCAGCTTGCGTTCAGTTTTCCTGAGGGAGAAGTATGGTCTGATAAAAACTATGAATACAATTTCGGATATTATTTTGTAATCGGCTGGGAGATAATTTGTGCATTACTGGCATTTATTATTATGGTATCAAAGTGCCGGCTGTCGCAAAGAAAAAAATATCTGCCGTTTCTTTTGCTGTTATGTTCGGTTATATATGCTTTTATCTATTCAACCGGAGTGGAATGGATGCAGCTTATAGGCGGTGACATTACGGCAGTACAGTGCCTGATGTTCAGCGGAATACTTGAAAGCTGTATTCAGTGCGGGTTGATTCAGACAAATACCGGTTACGGCTCGCTGTTTGAAATCGGAACCATAGGGGCACAGATTACCGATACGGATTTTCACACCCGTTATGAATCTTCAAATGCTCCGAGGCTGACGGAAGATATGATGAGGGCAGCGGAAAACGGTGCATTAAAGCTGGATAAAAACACTCTGCTCAAAAGCAGCCGGATTGACGGCGGTTATGTTTTGTGGCAGGAGGATATAACGGATATTACCGCCGTGATGGAACGCTTGGAGGAAAACAGGAAAACCATTTCGGAAAGCAACGATATTGAACAGAAAAATTATAAGACAAAAGTCAAAATAAATGCCGTTCGTGAAAAGAACCGGCTGTATGATCTTTTGCAAATGCAGACTTCACATCAGATTGAGCTGTTGGATCGTTTTATGACGCAATATGAAGCGGAAACCGATCCGAAAATTCGCCGCAGCCTGCTTGCAAAATCTGCGGTAATCGGTGCATACATAAAAAGGCGGGGCAATTTGATGTTTATCGGGGAAAAATCCGAGGTGACTGATACCGCCGAGCTTTCGGCGTGTCTTGATGAGTCCTTTGCTAATTTGGAGCTTATGGGTGCGGAGTGTGCGATTGATATTCCGAATAAAAATAAAATCTGTATTCGGGACGCTATCCGTGTATATGACTTTTTTGAAGCCGTGACGGAAGCTGCACTTGAAGATATATGTTCTGTCTGGCTGAAAGCACGTGTTTTTGAGGATTACATTATTTTTAAGATGGAGACGGAAAGCAAAGCGGAATTATCAGGGTTTTCAGACCTTGCCGATACCTGTGACTTTGAGGACGGTGTATGGCATTTTACCCTCCGTATCCGAAAGGCAGGTGAACAGATATGAGGACATTTTATCTTTCTTCTGCGGCAAGTCAATCGGTACTGCTGGCTGCTGTTTTTCTGAGTCTGATTTTATCTCTGTTTCTGCTGATTACAGCCTTTGGCGGACATTGGAATAAATGTAAAAGAGCTGTGTTTTTGTCGATGTTTCTGTTCCTGTTTATCCTGCTGATTATTCTGGCAGACGCTTTTTCACAGATGAATGACGGATTGGAGTACAGCGTTCTGTTGCCGGTTCCGATGTGGCTGCTTTGGTGTATTGTCGGTTTGTCGGATCTTCTGTTTATTGTGGAAATCGGACGGCTGTACCGTGAAAAAGGACATATAATCAGCCGTGATTCGGTCAAGCAGGCTCTGGATCATTTGCCAAGCGGAATATGCTATTTTTCACCCTCAGGTGGTGTCAAGCTGTGCAATCTGCAAATGAACCGACTGTTCCGCACACTTGCGCAGAGCGATCTTCAAACTCTTTCCGAATTGCAGGACGCACTTGCAAATTGTGATTCGTGCAGCGGTGTTATCAGACTTCCCGATGAGAATCAGACATATCTTTTTCCGAACGGTAAAGCATGGCATTACAGTCAGAGCAACGTGACCGACGAGGACGGAGTTACCTATACGGAAGCCGTATTTTCCGATATGACCGAACTGTATCACAAGAACCTTGAACTGAAACGGCAGATTAAGCAGCTGAATAAGATTTCCTGTGAGTTGAAGCGGCTTTCGGATAACGCCCTGATTCTTACGAAAGAAAAAGAGGTGCTTTCCGCAAAGACGACGCTTCATGACCGAATGGGTGCCGGTTTGATTGCCATGAGGCAGATTTTGCAGCATAACCAGACGGCAGAAGCCGCAGGTGCCGTTAAACTGTTCCGACAGGCTGTTAATTCAATAAAAAACGATAACGGTTATTCTCAGGAAAACAGCGAGCTTTCAAAGTTTATGCAGGACGCTGAGGCTATCGGTGTAAATGTGAATATGCTCGGAGAATTGCCGGAGCAGGAGGAGCTTCGCCATATAATGGTTCTTGCTATGCGTGAATGTCTTACAAACAGCGTGCGTCATGCCGACGCATCGACTGTATATGTTACGGTTGAGAAAACCGAAAACGACGCTTCCGTGAAGATTACCAACGACGGAAAGGCTCCCGAAACCGAGGTTGTTCCAAAGGGAGGACTTTACAACCTTTACCGCTGTGTAATCGGATGCGGAGGAACGATGAAAATACAGTCCGAACCGATTTTTGTACTGACCGTAACGCTTCCGTGGTCAAAGGAGGAAACAGAATGAAACAGGTGCTTATTGTTGAGGATCAGCGTATGCCCCGTGAAAATATGGAGCGGATTCTTTCTGACAGCGGCAGATATGAGCTGGTCGCAAGTATAAACGGTGCGGATGTTGCGTTTGCAAAATGCCGTCAGCAGCATATTGATTTAATACTGATGGATGTCTGTACTATCGGCAACAAAGACGGAATTGAAGCCGCCGCAGAGATTAAGGCACAGTTCCCTCAAATCAAAATTATCATTGTCACATCTATGGTTGAGGTGAGCTATCTTGAACGTGCCAGAGCCGCCGGAGTTGACAGCTTTTGGTATAAGGATATAAGTCCCGAAGCACTTGTCGATGTGATTGACCGTACTATGGCGGGAGAGCGTCTTTTTCCGGACAAAACCCCTAAGGTGAAGCTGGGTCTTGCTGACAGCACGGAATTGACTGACAAGGAGATAGAGGTGCTTCGGCTTGTCTGCGACGGACTGGATTACGGAGAGATAGCAGCAAAGCTGAATATTTCCGTAAACACGGTTAAAACTCATGTTTCCCATATCCTGCAAAGGACAGGCTATGCAAACAAAACACGGCTTGCTATTGCGGTGACAAACAAAAAATTTATTATTCCGACACTTCCTGAGGATAATCCTTAAATATAAATATGCATATTTGTTAATTTCCCCGATTTCTTGATTTGAAGTCAGGGAAATTTTTTTAAAAAATGCAAAAAATCACCCATGTGGGTGATGTGGAATTTTTAAATACAATGTACAATAATATCAGGATAGAAATTGTATTTTTGTTCAAATGAATGGTAGGTGATTTCATGCGGAGAGTAGTTGTAGATATGCAAAGTGCCTTGTTTTCTGATGCAATAGCCATGGCACTGCGGAATTTTGATTCGGACTTTGAGGTTTTCCGTAGTGAAGGTTCGGACAAGACAGTTGATATGTGTACTGATACAGAGGCGAATGTTCTTATTATGGAAGTCACTGCTTATACACCGTGGAAAATGGAAGAACGCATGAAAATCCGGAATGAAATAAAAGCAAATAATCCGGACTGTAAAATTGTTTTGGTTGTTGATGAAAACACCGAAAAAAAGTTAGCGGACAGGGTTCGCCGTGCAAAGAAAGACGGTCTGATTGACAATTTTATCTATGGTTCGGTGTCAGCCACATATTTGTCGGCGGTGATTGATACTCTGTGAAAAAGGCGGTAAGGCTGCTGTTCTGACCGCTGTGAATAATAAGCGAAAATAAGATTGTGAAATACGGCAAGGAGGTTTATTATGAAGAAATTATCAGGACTGTTACTTACTGTTTGTTTATGCTGTGTATTTTTCGCCGGCTGTACATTAAATCTCACAGCTAATCCGGAAGATTTTTTCAGGAATTCGTCAGATACAGCTTCTTCTGAGAAATCGGAAAACAGTGAACAAACAAGTAAAGAAAGCAGTAAAGAAATCAGTCAGGAAACAAGCAAAGAAAACAGTGCAGAAACAAGTGCAGAAAGCAGTAAGGAAACAAGCCAAGAAACAAGTAAAGAAACGGACGATACAACGCTTTTAAAGCTGCGTGAAAAAATAAATGAGAATGATTGTATGCTCGGCGTTGCCTTTATCGGCTATGTGGACAGCACAAGCACTGAGGAAGCTTTACGCAGCTATCTTAAAAACAGCGGCTGTGCAATATTATATCCGTTTGTTGCGGAATGTGAGCCTGTGGTTTATGAGGGTTCGGAGTTTTACGCATTTGTGCCGTCAGACAATAACTGTACAATTACTGTTTACAAAGCGGATATGTCGCAAGACGGCGAATATGTAGATTATAAGGATACACCGCTTTATCAGGGCAAATCGGGTGAAACCGTTGTTATGCGTTGTAACCTGAGTGAGATTTATTCCAATGTGCTGGTATCTGTGAAGAACGGAGCAAAGACAATGGAATTTCACCCTATGTTGTCTATGATGGACGGTCACTTAGCAAGGCAAGACGGCTGTTATGACTTTTCGGTTTACGTAACAGACGGTGAACCGACTGACTCTGTTCAGTCCGCCTACGATTTATTGATGTCAAATGACGAGGTTAAGCAGTGCTGCGAAAATGGAATGACTATTTTATATACAGGCGATTCGCAAATTGTTGACGGTAATGAATGTATGCTTTTTGCACTCGGAACGGAGTATGAAGATCAATTCGTCAGAGAACAGTATTACGCCGTATCGGGCGACACAATTTATTGTTATGACGCATTTGATGATGAATGGATTATCCCAAGAGGGTGGTAAGAAACTGCCAAAGGAGGTAAGCCTGAATGAGAAGAACAAAACGAAGCGGCAGCTTTCTGCTGTGTTTGCTTTTTAATATGCTTTTAAATCTTGAAGGGCTTATTCCTGCCGCAATTCTTCTTGTACTGCATTTCTGGCTCGGCTGGTCGGTCTGGTGGGCTGTAATTGCCGCTGTAATCTGGATTCTGGGAATGATTGTCTGGATGCTGCTTGTCGGCTGGCTGAGCAAATACGACAGTGTGCCTCTCTCACGGAACAAGAATAAAAATCCGCCGCCTGAGATAAACTCAGAAAACAAACAGTAAAAATCCGAATAAAACACAGGGGGTTATTTTATGGGATTATTTGATAAGAAATACTGCGATATTTGCGGTGAAAAAATCGGTCTTCTCGGCAATCGTAAATTGGAGGACGGAAACCTCTGCAAGAATTGTGCAAAAAAATTATCGCCGTTTTTCAGTGAACGCCGCCATTCGACAGTGGAGGATATCAAAAAACAACTTGCCTACCGTGAGGAAAACGAACAGAAGCTTAACGACTTCTATCCGGACAAAACCTTCGGAGAAAGCAAAAAGGTGTATATTGATTCGGTCGGCAGAAGATTTATCGTTACGAATATGACGGACTGGCGTATGTACAATCCGGATTTGATAGAGTTTGGTCAGGTGAGAAGTGTAAACACGGATATTCACGAAAATAAAACAGAAATTTACTATAAGGACGAGCAGGGAAACAGGAAAAGCTATAATCCACGTCGCTATGAATGTGATTATGAGTTCAATGTTACCATTCTGGTGGATTCACCTTGGTTTGACGAAATCAAACTGGAGCTTAGCGACGGCAACCGTCCCGACAGCCGATATACAGACCTTTACCGTGAATATGAGCGTCAGATGCACGAGCTGACCGATTGTCTTTTGAACAAAAGAGCAGTTACAGCGTCAGTCGTCGAAAACAATAGCTTTGTCGGTGCTGCCGCCGTACAGTCAGCAACAGCAGTGAATACGGATACAGGTGGCGTTTCAAACGGAGATTTACCGCTGAACACGGAATGGATATGCCCGTTATGTCAGTTTAAAAACAGCGGCGGAAAATTCTGTCAGAACTGCGGAACCACAAGACCTGCCGAAACAAGTAGTAATTGCCGATGTGCAAACTGTGGCTGGACGCCTGCACAGGGTCAGAATACCCCAAAATTCTGTCCTGAATGTGGAAACCCGATTTCACAAACAAAATGAACATAAGGAAAATTTCAAGGGCGGTAATGATTATGTCGATTTTATCTGCGATTGTCGGAATATTCGGCTGTAACAAGGCACCCGAACATACAGCTGATGATATACGGAGCTTTTCAATTTCCTGCAATCATATGGATTTTAGTTTCGCATATTTCTTTGATATAAAAAAATCAGAGGACGGCTGGCTGTTTTCCACTGAATGTTTTACGGACGGAAAAAGTCAGCATACGGAGTTTGAGAATTGTCCTGTAACAAATGAAGATGTGGAGGAACTTCTCGATATTATCCGTGAAAAAGATGTTATAGACTCTTTGAGGCGTTACAAGGAACCAACATTGAAATTTCATGCACTTGATGAAACAACCTATTATTCATCAGTCAGTTTTGCTGACGGCGAATCAATCGGTGCAAAAACTATTGTAAGCGGAGATGAAATAGAATCATACTTTTACCGCCTTGCCGAAAAATACGCTGATACAAAAGCAGAATCAGGCGAAACGGAAATCAATCAAGACAGCAACACACCTTAAAATATATAAAAACAAAAAGGAGCGATAACTATGAGTATCTTTGACAAACTGAAAAACACAGCACAGCAGGCGGTGACTTCCGCCGTACAATCAGCAGGCAACAAGCGTGAAACCTTTACATTTACATCTTTGCCCGAAAGTCTTGCGGAAATGCAGGCACTTCCCGAGGCAAGCCTTGACACACCGTACAAAACAGCAGCACTGACCGTTCTTGCACTCTGTGCCTATGCCGCAGACAAAAATATCGGCACTGAAATGCTGAACTGGCTGCGTGGCCCCCGTCCATTGAACGGTTCGGATATTTCTTTTATAAATGACCGTTTCCGTGACGGCAAGACTTATCTGCCGTTTACTTATTTTGTCGGCTCAACTCCCGACAACAACTACACACCTTCCGAGCCGTACAAAATTGTCATTGAGAGCAACCACGTTTCAGCCGAAGAACAGGGCTATATGAAGCTGTTTATTCCGTGCGGCGGTGCGGATTCTCCCCGACCGATAAAGCTCCGTCAGCGTGGCAGTGACGGAAAGTGGTTCCTTTGGGAGCAGTATCTGCTGACAGGCGTCCGTACACCGAAAGCCGCAGACCCGTGGGCATAAATAAAGGAGGTAAATATTATGGATATTATCGGAAAATGGAAAATCAAGGAACTCAATATTCCGACACCGGACGGCGTAAAGACCTTTACTCCGGAAACTCTGCCTGATGATGAGGATTTTGAGGATTACAAAGAGATATCAACACAGTTTTTGGAGTTTGCACCCGACGGAACACTTTATACTCTTATGCCGATTCCTGAGGATATGATTGAGGCAGCAAAAGAGCAGGGTATAGAGGTTCGTGACGGCAATATTGCTGTAATGGACAGTACAAAATGGAAGGAAAATGACGGCAAATTCTTCTTTGACAGTAAAATTGAGGGAGAATTTCTCGGTGAAACAGTTGATTCCTTTATGGAGATAAAGGTTACACCTGACGGCTGTCTGCTTTATAGTTTTGATATGCTGCTTTTGGAGAAAGTATAAAAATCCGTCTTGTAAAATTTACTTTTAATAACCGGAGGTAAATTATTATGAAAAAATTAGTAGTTTTAGCATTAGGTACGGCTATGGCGTTGACTCTTGCAGCCTGTGGCGGTAACGGCAGCAATAACAACAGTAATAACAGTAACAACAGCGACACAGCAAGCAGGATTGAAAGTCAGGTTGAAAGTCAGGGGAGCGAAAACCCGTATAATCTGGATATGAAGTCCACAGAGGCTCAGCCAATGAGTAAGGAGAGAGCAAGCAAAGATGTTCTCAGAGAAACTGCAACAACATATTTTGGCGGCTTAAACTACTTTGAAGCCACTGAACAGGCTAACCTTACCTATGAGGATGTTGTAACTCATATCGGAGTTGACCCGTCGGAGTACCGCTATGATGAAAACTATGGAGCTGAGCTTTATATATGGTATGCTGACGGTGACGATAAGGCATCATTGAATGTCTGGTTTGTTGGCGGCAAGCTGTATGCCAGCGGAGATTACAATCTTTGATGTTTGAATTTTAATTTTATATTTTTCGCAGGGGGCTTGCTTTTGCAAGCCTCTTGTATAAAATAGCTCACGTTTATTTATAAAACAGAAAAATTAAATTTTTTTAAAAATAACTCTTGCAATTTATATAAATATATGTTATTATATTTAGGCAGTCTGAAAAGACCGTGTGCGCCAGTAGCTCAGTCGGATAGAGTGACTGGCTACGAACCAGTAGGTCGGGGGTTCGAGTCCCTCCTGGCGCGCCATAAAAGGGTAACAAAAAAGATGCCCTGCGAAAAACTCCGATTTCATCGGGGTTTTTCGCATATTTAGAGCAAAATTTTTGAAGATAGTTTTATAGATGCCAAACGGCAAATTTCCTACTCAGATACCATTTGAACCTACAAAACCGAAAATACGAGAAAAGGCAGCGCATGGAAATCAAAAATCCATGCGCTTTTTTTATTGCCTATTTCAGAAAGGAGTACCCATGAGAAAAGAAACTGATTTGGACGGTGTGAAAGCAATCGCAAAAGCCTTGCTTATGACCGCCGTCAATCAAACGCCCTACTCACCGATGATCGTACAGCACCCGTTCACCTCCACGGGTCTTATCCCTTTCCCGACAGAAATGAATAAAGGATTTCAACCGGTAGATATCACACTCAACGAAGATAACCTAAAGATATGGCGGGAATCCATAAGTCAAATAATAGACGAAGCGGAAAACCCATATCACATATATATGCTGCTCAATCCTCCCTACGCTCTGACCTTTCTCAAGCTCGCATCCCCCTACCTTTCAAGGAAGGACTTCTCAGAAATCCTTGCCTCTGCTTGGATCAATTGCGAAGCACCTCATAATGATCCCGACTTAAACAAAGCTGATCTGCTTTCCATGTTCAAATCCGCCGATCCCAAAGCGCTTATGGAGGACGATGAATATGAGCAGCTACAGAAATTGGATGACACACTGACAGTTTATCGCGGAGTGACCTCATATAACGCAGACAATATCAAAGCCCTGTCATGGTCTTTGAGCAAAGAAACGGCAGAATGGTTTGCTCATAGATTTAATCAGGACGGAACAGTCTATGAAGCGCAGATTGACAAAGAGCATATATTTGCAGTATTTAACGGTCGAAACGAATCGGAAGTCATTCTCGATCCCCAATATCTCACAGATATAACGGAGGTTGAGGATATGACCTCCGATTTTTCTTTATCAATGTAACAGGAGGAAAAACAATATGACAATTTATCAAAAAGAACTGCTCCGGCAGCTTTCAAATCTCGGTTGCACCGGATATGAGGATGACCAAAGCGGAATGCTGAATATCACTATGGACGGTCTTCCTCTCTGTGTCGCAGGCCAAAAAGGCGACCTTTATTGGGACAAGGAAAATGTCGCTCTGCCGGAACGCCGAAAAGCAGTAGACGCCCTGTGCAAAGCCGCCGATCTTGTGCGCGAATATGTTTCCCTTTATGAAGCCTCTCCGCAGATGAAACCGGAAAGCGTACCGGAATACAGACAACTTGCCGAATATGGGAGCATCGTTCTCGGAGCAATGTACAGTGAAACGCACGGATTCATGTTCTCGACATGGACGCAGTACAACGGCGGCAAAACAATTGAACACGGCGACTATTCACCGAGCTATGAATACGCCAAAGAATCCTTTGCCACCCGCGCAAAGCTGATAGATAAGTATCGGCTGTTCTCAGAAACGGAGGCAGAAAATCTGTATCGCTGTATTGATTATGCGTTGGAAAAATGCGAATCGCTGACTTATGAACAAGAGGAACAACTCAAAGACCTAAAGGAAAAGCTGACCTTCGGATACCCGGAACTTGAAGATGAGCCTCCGTCATTCGATCAGGATGAAGCTCCTCAACTGAATATGTAATATCCGCCCGCAGCCTCCGGCTTTGTTTTCTGCAAAACCGGAGGCTTTTTCTATTTTAACGAAAGGAATAACAGATCATGTATTTTTCAGAAACCTTTACTCTGCGCAGCATCGAAAAGTTAATGCAGACCATCCCGAATTTCAGACCGAGAGGACACGGCGTGATGATCCTATGTAAGCATGAATACACCGCCAAAGACTGCGACTGCTCTTACTGCCCCTTCCATACAGGCAGAGGAAGAAAAATCGCCTGCCGCTTAGAACGCTGTGCCTGTCTCAAAGAACGCATTGAAGCAGGAGCAGCAACTCAAAAAGAAATACTGACCGAAACGATGGCGGCAATTAAGTACCCGCCGTTTGTCAGACGGCTCAATCTTTATCTTAATGAAAGCGAGGAATACCCTATGGAATTCAAGAATGAAAAGCACCGCGAGCTGTTCGGCGAGGCCGTCAGAAGAAAGGACAAAAAAGACTATGCACTGATGGCTGCCCTCTATCTTCTTACCGCAGATTTCCGACTGTGGAATACAGTCAAGCACTGTACAGAGAAAGCAATCATCGATTTTGACCGTGTCAGACTTAAAGGTATCCACCCCACCGGATATACCCTTTACTGCTGTGCAAAGGACTTATATCTCGGTACCAAGCATATGTCGGTCAGCGATCTTGCGGATACGGAACTGATACCGCCGAAAGTCTTTGGACTCATCTGCAACGCCATGGCAATCCGCCGTTTCGGACTCGGCGCTGTAAACTTTAATAAAGAAAGGAATCTTTGCAATGATTAACGCTATCGTACAAAACAAACAAGGAAAGACTGCGGTCATTGATTTGACCGTCCATTATCACGAAATATATA
>JBJEOP010000081.1:0-10372 GCA_051880775.1 Acutalibacteraceae bacterium | reverse complement strand
CAAGTCATGAACAGAGCTGTCAAAATATCCCGCTATTTCATATCCGAGGTCAGGCGATAAACGAATTTTGTTTATTAAGTTTTGAGTGCAGTCATTTATACCCAACAAAACTATGTATTTTTTATTGTAGCCCCTGCTTCTGACAAAACGCAGTATTTTCCGGAGAATAAACCTGTAAAGAATGGATATTACCGAGTCTGTAAAAAAATAAAATATTATCGCAATCTGAAAGACAAAGAGCGTTGATGTCGCTATTGACGCAGACATCAGTATTACAAATATTGAAATTCCGGATTTCAGTATATTTGTTATTTCAAAAACAAAGCGTGACGAACGGTACGAACGGTACAGATCACAGAGCTTGTTGCACAATATCTGTATCAACGCAGTAAACGCAATAATACAAACAAAAGCCACAATGTTTTCATTAAGCCAGAATAAAATATCATTATTAAATAAATATTTTGAAATATAATATGAAGCGGCAAGGCTTATAACACTGCATATTATGTCATTTATTATATGTAAGGTATTTAATTTTCCCTGATTTTGTTTAATCAAATATCTCACCGCTTTCATACTGAAAATAAGCGAATTTTTGACATCTATCAATTATTTTAATATATTGAATACTTATAGTCAATCTTTTTTTATAATTTTGAGAAACAGGTAAAATATTGTCTGTCAGAGTCTTTTTTTGAATATTCAGGCATTTATAATATACAGAATGTCAAAAATAAAGATAGACAATAATATTTCAGGGTGGTATAATAAAAATGTTATTACGATTTCAGAAGTAATTTTAATCAATATATGAACAGGAGAAAAATAAATGCTTTCTGCTAAAATAAAAGAATTTATGAACTATTTCGGCTTTTTGCAGGAAATAGTAAAGCGTGACTTCAAAAAGAAATATTACAAATCGGTATTGGGTGTTTTGTGGTCAATGCTCAATCCTCTGCTTACAATGATAGTAATTACAATAGTTTTTTCCACGCTTTTCAAAAGGCAGATACCGTTTTATCCGGCATACTGGTTTGCAGGAAATATGCTGTTTTCCTTTATTATAGACGGTTCACACGTCGCAATGAACAGTATGATTACCAATTCCGCTCTGGTCAAAAAAATGAAGGTACCAAAGTACTTTTTCTGTATTTCTTCGGTCACTCTTCATTTTATAATTATGCTGTTTTCAACTGTACCGTATATATTGGTAGCCCTTTGCATAGGTGTTCCGTTCAGTCCATATATATTCCTTATTCCGATACCTATGATATATGCCTACATATTCACACTCGGTTTAGGAATGCTGTTGTGTGCATACGGAACACAGCTGAGAGACCTTGACCATATTTATGGAGTAGTAAGAAGAATATGGATGTATTTCACTCCGCTTTTTTACCCGATTGATATTATTCCTTCACAATTCCGTTTTATATGGGAGCTTAACCCTGTTTACACATTTATTTCGATTTTCCGTGACCTTACAATAAACGGTGTTATGCCGTCGGAAAAAATGCTTATTATTGCAACCTTTTACAGCTTGCTGACGCTTATGCTCGGCATAGTAACCTTCCGTGAGAAAGAAGACACCTTCTTCCTTTATATTTAATTTTGAGGTGAAAATATGATTGATATATACAGTTCCTCAACACACAGTGCTGCGGGTAACAAAACACCTGATGATATATGTATTGATGTTAAAGATGTTTCAATGATGTTTAACCTCAGTAAAAACCGTGAAGACGGCATTAAGGAATACTTCATAAACATAATGAAGGGCAAAGTTCACTTTGATGAGTTCTGGGCATTGACAAATATCAACCTGCAAGTAAAAAAAGGTGATTCCATTGCACTTATCGGACGAAACGGTTCAGGAAAATCAACACTGCTCAAAACAATCGCCGGTATAATAAAGCCTACAACAGGCAGCGTAACCGTCAAAGGAACCGTAGCGCCTCTTATTGAAATAAGCGGCGGCTTCGACCGTTCTTTGTCTGCACGAGAGAACATCTATCTTTCCGGTGCAATGCACGGACACACAAGACGGTATATGGACAGACGTTTTGACGAAATAATTGAATTTGCAGAGCTTGAAAAGTTTGTTGATGTTCCTGTAAAGAATTATTCGTCAGGTATGGTGTCCAGACTCGGCTTTGCCATTGCCACCTGCGTTGACGCCGACATAATAATTGCCGACGAGGTTCTTGCAGTAGGCGACGCAAAATTCAGAGAAAAATGTGAAAAGCGTATAAACGAAATGCTCAGCGGAGGAACAACAATTCTGTTTGTATCACACAATGCGGCACAGGTTAAGAAAATCTGCCAAAAAGCCGTTTGGCTTGAAAAGGGACGGATAATCAGGCGAGGCACAGCAAAGGAAATCTGTGACGCATACACCTTGTCGCTGAAAAAAACAAAGTAATATCGGAGGAATTCGGTTGAAAAAAATACTCTTTTGTGCGTCAAGAGTGTCACATATTATTAACTTTCATCTTCCGTACATAAAATATTTCAAGGATAAAGGCTGCTGCGTTGATATAGCCGTACAGGGCAGTACGGACAACAAGCTTATCAACAGGTGCTTTGACCTTAAATTTACAAAAAATCCGTTTTCCCCTGATAATATCAAAACCGTTTATGAGCTGAAAAAAATAATAAAAAACGGAAATTATGACATAATATGTTCAAACTCCACTCTTGCCGGAGCTGCGTCAAGAACGGCGGTAATGCTTGCAGGAAAACCTAAACCTTATTTTGTACATATCTCACACGGATATATGTTCGGCGAAAAAAGCGGTTTTAAGTCGAAAATGTATCTTTTATGTGAAAAGGCAACAGCAAAACCCGTTGACAGCCTTGTTGTTATGAATAAAGAGGACTATTCCCTCGCTGAAAATTATCATCTCGGAAAAAACATACATTATATATACGGTATGGGTGTGTGTCCTGAAAAATTTCCGCCTGTTACACAGTCGGAAAGAACCGAAATACGCCGCAGGCTTAAAATTCCCGACGGGAGTTTTGTGCTGCTTTGTGCAGGAGAATTTTCCGAAAGAAAAAATCAAATGCTGATTATTCAGTCATTCAGCCGCCTTTTGCAAAAGCACAAGGATATTATGCTTGTATTTGCAGGTGACGGACAGACTCTCGATAATTGCAGAAATACCGTCAGTAAACTTGAACTCGACGATCGGGTCAGGTTTCCGGGACAGGTATCGGATATAAACAAAATTTATCGCAGCTGTGATATACTGGTAAGTGCGTCAAAAATGGAGGGGCTGCCGTTTAATGTTATGGAGGCTATGCTGTGCAATCTGCCGGTTGTCGCCTCAGACATAAAGGGACACAGCGACCTCATCAAAGACGGACAGAACGGTCTTTTGTTCCGCTCAGACAGCATTGAAGATATGGTTCAAAAAACAGAGCTTATTCTTTCCGATAAATCACTGTTTACATATATCAAGAGCAACGCACGGCTTGAAGAACGGTATCTCATACAGAACGCAGCACCTCAGCTGCTGAAAATACTTGACAAAAATTACAGCACTCACACTGTTCCGGACAGTAAAAAATCATAAGGAGTTTTTTTACAATGAAAAAAAATATCATAAGTTTTTTGCTTATGCTTACAGTATTGTTCAGTGCTTTGGCACTTTCGGCAAATGCGGAAACGACAGATTCTCCAATTTTTAACCGCAGCAGCATAAATCTTTATCCCACACAAATGTATAAGCTTTTTCTCGGCAATAGCAAAAAAGTATCTTTGACAACATCTGACAGCAATATTGCGACTGTTGAAAATGACGGAACGGTTACAGCCGTCAACAAGGGTACAGCCGTTATTACCGCAACAACCTCAGACGGAAATACCGAAAAGTGTAATGTTAATGTATTGGACGGCGTTTCCCCTCAAAGCATCTCTCTTAACACTCAAAGCATTACTCTTACAGAGGGTTCAGGAAAAAAGCTGAACGCATCTGTACTTCCGCAAAATGTTGCGAATAAATCAATATACTATTCAAGCTCTGACACATCTGTTGCGACAGTAAATCAAAAGGGCTATGTCAAAGCCGTAAAAGCGGGCGTTGCTGTAATTACAGCCGAATCTTCAAGCTCCGCCGTTACAAAAAAATGTATTGTAAACGTACATTCAAACTCGGGCAGCGACGATTTCAGCGTTACTGTCAGCGGTACGCTTTATGAGCTTTCAGGCAAAAAATCCCCATACAAAAAAATCGAGCTGAAAAACTCAAAGAATCTTCTTTATGCCGAAAGCGACGAAAACGGACAGTTTGAAATTGACAATGTAGAACAGGGCAACTATACTATGTCCGTATATAAAAACAGCGACGCCGATACGCCCTCTGCGTCAGCGTCGGTTATAGTTTCATCATACAATATGAATATTTCCTGCATTATAAACTACACGGAGCTTGTGCTTCTTTATCAGGACGAAAAAATAAGCAGCCACGACATCAAGGATATTACACTCGGCAAAAATTCCATTATTCTTGACAAAGGTGAAGAATATGATATGACCTATACAATTCGTCCGAATAATATCGGAACCCCTACTCTTGTAGGCTCGTCAAGCAACAAAAAGGTCGCAACTGTAAATTCTGACGGAAAAATCACGGCTGTTTCCGAGGGAAAAGCTACAATATCATTTTCAACGATTGACGGCAGAATATCAAAATCCTGTGTTGTCACGGTTACCGATAATAACAGAAGCACATACAGCTGGTTAATTATCCTTATTGAAGTATTCTTACTTCTTGCCGTTGCAGGAGCGTTTACATATTCATATAAGAAGTTCCTCAGAAATAAAGAGCGTGAGGAAATGCGTAAGCGATAAAAACGGAGGTCAGATATATGATTGCTGCGGGTATTGTTGCCGGAGGCACGGGTTCAAGAATGGGAAGCACCTCTCTTCCAAAACAATTTCTGGACTTATGCGGAAAACCGGTTATTGTTCATACAATTCAAAAATTCCTTGATAATTCTATGACAGACGTTATTGCAATAGGAATAAACCCTGAATGGCGTGATTATATGAGCAAACTGAAAAGGCACTATTTCGGCGAAAACAAAAACATTATTATAACTGACGGCGGTGCAGACAGAAATGAAACCATACTTAATATTGTATCTGCTCTTGAAGCACTCGGTGCGGACGATGACAGTATTCTCGTAACTCACGACGCCGTCAGACCCTTTGTCACTGACAGAATGATTTGTGACAGCATAAAGGCAATGGAAAGCTTCGATATATGCACCGTTGCAATTCCTGCAACAGATACAATCGTATGCTCCGAAAACGGTATTACGGCAGATGATTTTCCGCTGAGAAAAACTATGTTTCAGGAACAAACTCCCCAGACATTCAGAACAAATATATTCAAAAAAGTATATTCCGCTTTAAGTGATTTTCAGCGTAAAGATATAACAGACGCCTGCAAGCTGTTTTATATGTGCGGATATAAAGTAAAGCTGATACAGGGAGATGTATCAAATATAAAGCTTACCTTTCCCGACGATTTACTGACGGCAAAATTCATTATGGAAAATAAAAATAAAGCATAATTTCAAGTATCCTCTGTTTCACAAAACACAGAGGATTTTTTGTTTCAAATATATGTTAACCCGATATCGATTTTATATGAATTTTGTGTTAATTTTAACATTATTCAGTTGCTAAATTTATTAAAGCTGCACTATAAAATCAAACAAGTTTAGTATAAATGTATTGATTTGTCCAAAAAATATTATTGTATATAAATACAAATTATTCCAGTTTGATTTGTCATTTTTTACAAAAACTTCAAAATCTATACACGAAATATACTATATAAACAGACTCAAATTGTTGAGATTCAATAATTTTTTTGTTTTTACATTACCGATACTTATACCTGCAAATATGAATGTGAACCACGTTTTCTTTACAATAAGCCGTCTTAAATGATAAAATGTATTTAAGTTAAGGACAGAAAATATGCACAATAATCAAAATCAGTCTGTACAGTCAGGACGGATTAAGTTTATTCGCTGCATATTTTTCGGTTTGCTTACTGTTTTTTCGTTATATTTTTCAACCCGAAAAAAATTTAATTAGGAGAGTGATTTTTGGTGAATAACGAAACACAGACAAGCCGCTACTCTGTCGGTCAGAAAATAGCAAGCGTATTTCTTTCCGCTGCTATTCTTACAACCGGCTTTGTAGGACTTGGAACTGTAACAGCCACTCAGGCTGACGCAGCATCAACAAACAGCTACGGTCTTGTGGACAACATTCAGGACGGTACAATTCTTCATTGCTTCTGCTGGAAGTACAACGACATTAAGGCTATGCTTCCCGAAATTGCTGAGGCAGGCTTTACTTCCATTCAGACCTCACCTGCACAGGTAGGCGCCGGCTCAGGTACATGGTGGTGGCTCTATCAGCCGCTCGGATTCTATGTAGGCAACAATGACCTCGGTACAAAGGACGATCTGAAAGCACTTTGTACAGAAGCTGAAAATTACGGCATTAAGGTTGTAGTTGATGTTGTTGCAAACCACCTTGCAGGCGACCACTCAAACATTCAGAGCGATCTTAAAGACAGACAGTACTGGCACAACGAGTCTGGCGGTATTGATTACAGTAACCGTTGGCAGATAACTCATCGTGACATCGGTATGGCTGACATAAACTCTGAAGATTCATATGTTCAACAGGTTGTTAAAAATTATCTTTTGGAGCTTAAAGGCTTGGGTGTTGACGGTATTAGATGGGACGCAGCAAAGCATATCAGCTTGCCAAGTGAAAGCTGTGACTTCTGGCCGACAGTTACTGAGGGAACAGGTTTGTGGAGTTACGGAGAAATCCTTGATGACCCTGTTGCTAACAATCCAACCACTGCTGCAAGCCTGATGAAAGAATATACTAATTATATCAGCGTTACAGACAGCGGATATTCTGCAAATGTAAGAATGGCATTCAGAAGCGGTGAAACAACAACCTCTATCGGTAATTTTTCAGAGCGTGGTGTTTCTAAGGATAAGTTAGTATATTGGGCAGAAAGCCACGATACCTATTCTAACAACAACCAAGACGGTAACTGGGATTCCTCACAGTTTATCGATCAGAATAAGATTGACCGTGCTTATGCAGTTGTCGCTGCACAGGGAAATGCAACATCTCTTTACTTCTCTCGTCCAAGTGAAACAAACAAGGATTCAATCAAAGCTGGTGTAAAGGGCAGCACACACTTTACAAGCAAGGAAGTTGCCGCAGTTAATCATTTCCATAATGCTATGGTTGGTCAGCAGGACTATTATACAACAGACAGCAACTGTGCGGTAGTATGCCGTGAAAAAGGTGCCGTTATCGTAGCAGGCAGCGGCGGCAACAAAGATGTAACCGTTCCTAACGGCGGCGGTACAACTGCACCGGGTATATACATAGACGAAATCACAGGCAACATCTGGACTGTAACAGCAACTACAATTTCAGGTCATATAGGTGATACAGGTATCGCCGTTGTTTACAATCCTGACGATAATCCTGTAACAGGCCGCGTATACGCAACACCTTCAACAGGTACATCATTTACTGATACACTTTCCGTTACATTGAACGCAAAAGATGTTACAAACGCTAAGTACACAACATCTGAGGGTGCTTCGGGTTCTTACACAGACGGCACAACAATTACCGTTGGTGCATCAACAGCAGAAGGCTCATCTGTTACAGTAACACTTTCAGGTACAAAATCAGACGGAAGCACGGCTACCGCAACATACACCTACACAAAAACAGCTCCAAAGCAGTATCCGACACTTGACGGCGGCGGCTTTGTATTTGACAACTCAACAAAGAACTGGTCAACAGTAAACGCCTATGTTTATGACGAAAGCGGCACATCAGCAGTAAGCAACGCATCATGGCCGGGTCTTAAAATGACAGACTGTGGCAACGGCTACTGGAAATATGAGCTTGACTCAAAGTTTGCAAACAGCAGCAGTGTTAAGGTTATCTTCAACAACGGCAGTGAGCAGATTCCTACGGCTCAGCAGCCCGGATTTGATATGAAAGCTTCCGACAAGAAACTCTATGAAGACGGAACATGGAAAGATCTCCCCGCAGTATCTTCTCTTAAAGCAACTCTTTCAGCTTCTCCTTCATCAGTAGCAGCAGGCAATCCTGTAACCCTTACAGCGTCTGCAACAGGCGGCACAGGAACAATAAGCTATGAATTCAAACAAGGTTCAACAACAATTCAGGCTTCAAGCACAAAGACAAGCTGCACCTGGACACCATCAGCAAAAGGCACATACACAATCACAGTAACAGCAAAGGATTCTTCTGGCAGCACAGCAACAGCTACAACCACAGTAACTGCTACTGCTCCTCAGACAATAGACCCTGTTGTTAATGTAAACAAAGCATCAGGCACAACATTCACAACTGAAACACTTGATGTAACACTTACACTTTCAAATGCAGTAAGCGGTACATATTCAGTTGATAACGGACCTGAAAAGACATTTACAGGTACAAAGACAGTTACTCTCGGACAGGGCAAAATCGGTGATTCAACAGTAACTCTCAAAACAACAGCTAAAAACTCAGCAGGCACAACAAAAACCTATACCTTTACTTATGAAAAGGATTATGTAGTTAAAACATCAAGCTCATCAGCTACACTCGCAAGCCAGTATGCAACTAACGCAGTTGGCAAGGGCAAAAACAAGACAATTACAGTTGACGGAAGCGTTTCTGACTGGGACAGCTCAATGCTTATCGCTCAGAGTGCGGCAAACGATGACCCACGTGTATATCGTCCGAACTCAATGTACGAAATTCCGTATGACGCTTATGCTATGTACGGTGCATGGGATGACACAAACCTCTATCTTATGGTAGAAATGACAAACGTTCAGGACGTAGTTGCTCCTAACGATGACTATCCTCTGGTAAGCAACGCTACCGTTGATAACATTCCGATGTTTATCTACATCGACACAGGCAAGAGCGACGCTATCGGAAACAACGGTCTTACTCAGAAGGACACTTATCTCTGGGGTTGCCAGGCAGCAGTTACAAGCAGCTTTAACAGAGTTATCGCTTTGTCATCAGGCGTTGGCAAAAACGGTCCGTACATTTACAGCGGTGACAGCACAGGTATCAACCCTCTTGAAATCGGCGACGCAAAAACTTCCGGTATTACTTATAAAACCGGCAAGGGAATTTTAAGCTCAAAGGTTATCGGTATTAACGGTGCTTACGGCGAATATAACAACCGTGTCGTAGGCGATGTTTGCAACAATTCTGCCGCATGGGTAGATTTCAATACTCTTAACCATAACAGTGCAAAATTGGACTACAACTACGAATTTTCAATTCCTCTGTCAATCCTCGGTATCACAAAGAGCGACATTGAAACCAACGGTATCGGCGTTCTCTTCGTTCACAGCTCAGGTAAATCAGGTATGGACTGCCTCCCCTATGACCTTTCTATGAATGATAATGCGGATCTTGACGACGCAGCAACTTCACAGGAAAACAACAGCTTTGAAAAGAGCGACGAAGACAACATCACAACTTCATTCGCAAGAATAGGCAACGGCGGCGTTATACCTCCTACTCCTACAACTCCTCTCCAGGTAAACTTCGGTACAGACAGATCCGCTCCTCAGCTTACAACAACAGCTCTTACTCTTAAAGCAGTAGGCTACGGCGGCACAGCTCCTTACAAATATCAGTTCTATGTTGACGGAACAACAGTTAAGTCAAATTCAACAACTGATTCCTGCTCATGGACACCGACAGCAGGTACACACACTATCAAATGTGTTATCACTGATTCAACAGGTGCAACAGCAACAGTTTCAAAGACATTCACAGCAGAAACTGCGGGCAGTGTAACTGAGCTTACAAACAACTCCACAATCAGTGCAACAACAATAACAAAGGGCAATTCAGTAACCCTTAAAGCAGTTGCAGCAGGCGGAACAGCACCTTATCAGTATTCATTTACTGCTAAGCATTCAACAGCAAGCAGCTGGACATCACTCAAAGGCTACAACACAACCGCAACAAAGACATGGACACCGGGTCTTACAGGAACATATCAGGTTTGTGCAAAGGTTAAGGATTCTGACGGTACAGAAGTCAAGAAGTTCTTTACTCTTACTGTAAATGCTGTGTCAACACCGCTTACCAACAACTCCACAATCAGTGCAACAACAATAACAAAGGGCAATTCAGTAACCCTTAAAGCAGTTGCAGCAGGCGGAACAGCACCTTATCAGTATTCATTTACTGCTAAGCATTCAACAGCAAGCAGCTGGACATCACTCAAAGGCTACAACACAACTGCAACAC
>JBJEOP010000080.1:0-10514 GCA_051880775.1 Acutalibacteraceae bacterium | reverse complement strand
ATACCAAGCACACCCATAAACACATAGTCCATTATGAGATTTACTGCACTTGAAATTATGATTATGTTTGACGCAAATTTCGGTCTGTTGTCTGTGCGTATAAAGTAAATCGAACACAAAAGAATAAGATTAAGCGGCGTTCCGATTATGAACGGTATGTAATAGTCATAAAGCATTGAGTGAAGAATACTGTCTTTTGTAAGCAGATTACATATTCCGTCAGCAAACGCAAGCTGTACGCCGATAAGCACAACGCACAAAACAGCAACCGCCAGAAAAGCCGATGTAAAAATATGATTAGCCTTTTTGTTGTCGTTTTTGCCCTTTGCAACGGCAATAATGCTTGACGCACCAAGACCGAACATAATCGTCAGCGAAAAGTAAAGCTGTGCTACCGGCGACAAAAGATTTATTGCTGACAGTGCATTTTTGCCGAGAATATTGCCCGCAATTATCGAGTCAATAATAAGTGCTATGTTTGTCGCCATTGCCGTAAGCACTGTGGGCAGGAAGTATTCCGTGTATTTTCGGTTTATTGTAGTGGAATTTCGTTTAAGTACTGTTTCATTCATACGGTAAATCACTCCGAACTGTTAATTATGATTTTTCGATACTAAGAAAATCAGCCATTCCCGTCATAGTAAAGATTTCCATTACCATACTGCTGACATTCACGAGTACGAGCTTTCGTCCGAGCTTTGACATTTTTTTGTGTATCATAAGGACAACACGCAGTCCGGCACTCGAAATATATTCGAGTTCACGCAGATTAAGAGTTACGGTTTCAAAGTCTTCAAGGTTAAATCGATTGATTTCATCTTCAAGCTGAGATGATGTGATTGTATCAAGTCTGCCACTCAAAGAAATGATAAGGTTCTGATTGCTGATATTAGTTTTGATTTCCATAATAATTCCTCCAAAGGTAAGATTTTATTCTATTATAACATACAAACAATACAATTTAATAGTATATTTTAAATAAAAAATAGCTAAATTTTATTTTATTTATTATTATACTTTGCAAAGTGCAACAAAATTTCTTAAAAGAACAAAAACAGTCCAAAAGCTGCTTATTCAGGCACTTTTGAACTGTTGATTTAATGTGTATTATCTTCAAACCCGCACAGATAACGGTTAAAGTAAATCTTATTTTTCTGTTTTTAAATCCTTATAACACAATTTAATTAACAAATACAAGTGTTTGGCTGTGTGTTGGTCAAAACTGTAAAAAAAAACGCCCGAAAACCGCTTGAAATAAGGGCTTTTGGGCAATGGTCGAGGTGACTGGATTCGAACCAGCGGCCTCTACGTCCCGAACGTAGCGCTCCACCAAACTGAGCTACACCTCGATTTTTAAGTTAAGCCTCAACATAATGTCAAGGCTTAACAATGGCTGCGGAATAGGGATTCGAACCCCAACAAACAGAGTCAGAGTCTGTCGTGCTACCGTTACACAATTCCGCAATATTAACTTTTCGACTGTTCTCTGTCGAGAACATTATTGATTATACTACTGACCTTTTGAAATGTCAAGACTTTTTTTATATTTTTCTGAAATTTTTTGGTATTTTTTCAAAACAGCCTTAAAATCCGTCAGAATGTATAATATCCGAAAAAAATGATATTATACATTCCGACTTATATCAGCTTAACACATTGACAGCTTTAAAATCATTTCTGCGGCTTTTATTCCGTCAACGGCGGCTGAGATAATACCGCCTGCAAAGCCTGCACCCTCTCCGCACGGATACAAACCTTTGAGTGAAACAGACTGCATATTTTCATCACGCAGAATACGCACAGGCGACGAGCTTCTGCTTTCAACCGCTGTAAGAACCGCGTCGCCGTCAGCAAAGCCGCTGAGTCTTTTATCCATAAGAACTATTCCCTCACGCATTGAATCGGTGATATAATCAGGCAGACACAGGTCAAGGCTTGTCAGCTCATATCCCGGCTTGTAGCTTGGAATTACACAGCCGAGAGAATTTGATTTTCGCTTATTCATAAAATCACAAACACGCTGTACGGGTGCATTGTAGTTTTCGCCGCCTGCTTCAAAGGCTCGGCTTTCAAGTTTTCGTTGAAGCTCAACACCTGCAAGAACATCGTCACTGCCGAAATCATCGGGGTTAATTCCGACAAGAAGTGCCGAATTTGCGTTGACTTTGTCACGGGCAAACTCACTCATTCCGTTGGTAACAAGACGTTTTTCCTCGCTTGCAGCGGCAACAACACTTCCGCCGGGACACATACAGAATGTATATACTCCACGTCCGTTTTTAAGATGTACAGCAAGTTTGTAGTCAGCCGCCGAAAGATAAGGGCTGTTCCAAAACTGTCCGTACTGCTGTTTATTTATGTTTTCCTGCAAGTGTTCAATTCTTGCACCCATTGAAAACGCTTTTTGCTCCATTTTAATGCCGCTGTCAAGAAGCATTCTGAATGTATCTCTTGCACTGTGTCCTATTGCAAGAATTATATTATCGGCAGGTATCGTCTGAACAGTGCCGTTATGCTCCGTCACTGCGGCGGTAATACAGCCGTCCTTTGTCCTGAAGCCTGTCAGCTTTGTTTCAAACATTACCTGACCGCCGAGTGATATAATCTTATTGCGGATATTTTTTACCGTTGTTTTGAGTTTATCCGTTCCGATATGCGGCTTTGCAAGATAGAGTATTTCTTCGGGGGCTCCGTTTTCAACAAATTCACCCAGAACCTTTCGGGTGCGGCTGTCCTTAGTTCCCGTTGTAAGCTTTCCGTCGGAAAATGTCCCTGCGCCGCCCTCTCCGAACTGAACATTTGACGTTGTGTCAAGCATTCCCGTTGTCCAGAATTTATCGACATCAGAGGTGCGGCTGTCAACATCACGACCACGCTCAATCAAAATCGGCTGTTGTCCTGCCTGTGCAAGAATAAGAGCGGCAAAAAGTCCGCAGGGGCCGCTGCCCACAACGACAGGTCTTTGTGAAAGCGGTTTTGACACAGGTAAATCGTATCTGTACTCCTCAACAACTGAGGCTGTGCTTACTCTGTCGGCGATAGACTGTTCTTTTCCGCCGAGCTTTACATCAACCGTCGCCTGAAAATGTACATTGTTCTTTTTTCTTGCGTCAACACTGCGTTTGTAGAGGGATACATATTTTATTTCGGAAACATTTATCTTTAATTTTTTCGCCGCCGCTTTTTTTAGTGTTTCTTCGTTATAATCAAGCGGAAGTGAAATATCGTTTATTCTTATCATTCTATTGTCCTCATTTAATATATTTTGACGGTATAATTCCGCTGCCGAAAGCAAAATGAAGATTATACCCTCCGCAGTCGCCGTCAACATCAAGAAGTTCTCCGCAGATATACAAATTCTTTACTTTTCTTGACATAAGCGTTACAGGGTCTATATATTCCGAGCCTATGCCGCCTGCACTGACCTGTGCTGATTTGTAGCCGTCTGAAATTATCGGTGTAAAGATAAAATTTTTGACCGCATACGCAATTTTTTTGATTTCGTAATCATTAAGCTGACCGCACTGTTTGCTTTCAATGCGGCAGTATTCGGTTACAGACTGTGAAAGTTTCCTGCTTAACGCTCCCGAAAGAATATCCTGTGTTTTATTGTCCGCAAAAATTCTGCGGCATTTCTTTAAATAAGAGCATAAATCCTCAAAGGAATATTCACTCATAACATCAACTGAAATCTTTATATTCTTATATCTTTTTCCGCCTATCGTACTCAGCATAAAAAATTCATTCACAAAACGTGAAAGTTCAAAGACGCATATACCCGAAATTCCGTAATCGGTAAACTGAATTTCTCCGTCACGCTTTTTCAGGGTTTTTCCCTCGGCAATAAGCGACACACTGCCCTTTGCACGAACGCCTTTAAGATTTTTGTATTTTTCCTTTGTATAAATCGGCGAAAGTGCAGGAAACAGCGGCGTATGTTCAATTCCGAGCAAACTCAGAAGTTTATAACCGCTGTCATCAGAACCAAGCAAAGGTGATGCCTGTGAACCGGTTGCAAAAATTACATTTTCGGCTTTAAGCGTCATCTCGGAGGAACTGATAACGAACACTCCGTTTTCACGCTTTATTGATGTGATATTGAACCCGCACAATTCCTCTACGCCGAGTTTTTCGCACCTCATACGCATACAGTCAAGAACCGTCGACGCCTGATTGCTGTGGGGATAAACTCTGCCCTCCGTATCGTCACGAAAAAGTATTCCCATATTGCCGAAAAATTTTTCGGAATCGTCGGGCGAAAATCCCGAAAGCACGGAATTTATTATCTGTTTGTCGCCGTAATAATGCTTATGACTGACATTTCTGTTTGTTATGTTACAGCGGCCGTTTCCCGTTGCAAGAAGTTTTCTTCCTGTACGGGGCTGTTTTTCGATTATTGCGGTACTGCCCTTTCCGAACCGTTCACCACAGGTAACTGCTGCGGCAAGTCCTGCCGCACCGCCGCCTATAACTGCTACTTTTATGCTTTTATTTTTCATTATAACCACTTCCAAGGTTATAATAACATATATTTATAATTGTATCAACAATAAAAACCCCTACTGTTGCAATCATAGCAAATAACATATATAATGTAAATTGCGGCTGTATATAATTATCGTAAGGACTGCGTTTTTCTTTGAGGGAAAATGCAGTTTGTTGTGAAGAAATCACGAAAGGAATGATAAAATGGAGAATGATAATCTTAAAAGAATGGGCAGTGAACCTGTTTTCAGACTGATTATGAAAATGTCACTTCCTGCTATGTTTTCAATGATTGTACAGGCACTTTACAACATTGTTGACAGTATGTTTGTTTCTTATGTAGGCAAATATGCACTGACCGCCGTATCGCTTGCGTTTCCTATGCAGTTTCTTATGATAGGTGTTGCGGTAGGTACATCAATCGGTATAAACTCGCTTATTTCAAGACGGCTTGGTGAAAAGAAAAACGAGGAGGCTGACAAAGCCGCCACTTATGCACTTCTGATAGGTGTAGTTACATGGATTGTTTTTGCTTTTATCGGATTTTTCTTTTCATCGGCAGTCATAGGTGCATATACGGACAATCCTATGGTCTATGAGGCAGGAACACAATATCTTTCCTGTGTATTTATTTTTTCGTTTGGTGTATTTGTAGAAATCAACATCGAAAAAACCTTGCAGGCAACGGGAAATATGATTTTCCCTATGCTGTTTCAGCTTGTGGGTGCAGTGCTGAATATTATGCTTGACCCTGTGTTTATTTTCGGTTTTGGATTTATTCCTGCTTACGGAACTCTCGGTGCAGGAATTGCAACGGTAGTCGGACAGATTATTTCAATGATTTTTGCGTTGTGTGTACTTTTCTTCAAAAAACACAGCGTTAAAATCGACTTCAAATATTTCAGGCATTTTGATTTTTCGATAATAAAGGACATTTATGCAGTAGGCTTTCCGTCAATCATAATGCAGAGTATCGGTTCAGTTATGCTGCTCGGTCTTAACGCAATACTTGCGGGAATTTCCGAAACCTATGTTGCCGTACTCGGCGTTTATTACAAATTGCAGTCGTTTGTATTTATGCCTGTTTTCGGACTTACTCACGGCGTTATGCCTATTATGGGATATAACTACGGTGCAAAAAACAAATCACGCCTTTTGCAGTCACTCAAATACGGCACACTGATTGCACTTGTAGTTATGGGAATAGGTGTAATTCTGTTTCAGGCAATTCCGGGACTTCTGCTCGGAATATTCAACGCCGACAGCGAAATGCTTGAAGTCGGTATTCCTGCAATGAGAATAATAAGTATATGCTTTCTTCCTGCCGCCGCCGGAATACTTCTTGCAACGCTGTTTCAGGCTGTCGGAAGAGGAATACGCTCCTTGCTTATGTCACTCCTGCGTCAGATTGGCGTTATACTGCCTGCCGCATATTTGCTTGTTCTTATTTCACCGCCTCTTGTATGGTATTCATTCCCTATTGCCGAAGGTGTATCGCTTGTTGTGGCATTGCTGTTATTCCTCAACCTGTACAACAAAGAATTAAAGCATTTAGGAAAATTGCCTCAGCCGTCCGAAAAATAATTTTGATTTTACAATAAATTAAATTCCACACATATAATAACAGTCACACTAACTCCACACTCCACTCTACACTCTCTATATTGATATTTCCCCTCTTGTCAGCATAATAATTACTATTATGTTCTGACAGGGGGATTTTTTTTGAATGATTATGAAAAATACGGTGACAAGGAATTTTGTGATGACGATAAAAATAATGATGAATACAGCCCCAAAAACAAAGACAAAAAAATCACCGCAGACAATCAGCTTCTGATTATAATACAGCTTATTATATGTACGCTTTTGCTGATAAGTGCGTTTGTTATTAAAACAATCGGCGGCTCATTTTATGCACAGGTCGGCACCTGGTTTTATGACAATTACAATAATTCAATTTTTACGGACACAAAAAATAACGTTCTTTCATTTATTGATAAAACAAAAACAACCGAAAATAAAGATGTAATACCCCGAACCGACAACAGCACGGAAAATTCCGATGTAATAGACAAAATCAAATCAGATATGAAAAAGCCTCTTGCAAAAGGTACGCTTACATCTGTTTTCGGAAAAAGTGCGGAAAGTTCAAACGCAAAATTCCACAAGGGCATTGACATAGGTGCCGACAAAGGCTCGGTTATTTCAGCTATGCTTGACGGCACGGTTATAATTGCAGACAAAGATGACAGCTACGGAAACTACATTGTGCTTGAACATTCCGATAACGTAAAGACGCTTTATGCACACTGTTCCGAGCTTTGCGTAAAACAGGGCGAAAAGGTTGCGGCAGGTCAGAAAATTGCACTTGTCGGTTCAAGCGGAGATTCTGACGGAAATCATCTTCATCTGGAAGTTATCATTGACGGCGAAAATATAAATCCTCAGGAGCTTTTAGGAAAGGAATACGCATAAATGATTTTTCGTATCGGAAAACTTAATATAGAACTGAGTTTTCCGCTTGTTGCAATTATGACGGCGGTAATTATTTTTGATACGACAATGTCGGTTGTAATATGCTTTATCGCAATAATTATGCACGAAACAGGTCATCTTGCGGCACTTGCGTTTTACGGTGCTTTTCCGAAAAAAATAAAACTTACCCTGTTTGACATAGCTATTGTTGACAGCGGAAAATACACGAGAAATTCCCGTCAGGAGCTTGTTGTGGTTCTTGCGGGGGTGACGGTGAATTTCGTCTTTGCGGTGGTTTTTTATATTGTTTTCCGCTGTACAAATATGTTTTTTTTCGGAAATATGGCTGTGTCACACGCTACGCTCGGAGTTTTTAATATTCTGCCTGTCGATTCGCTTGACGGCGGTCAGGCGTTATTTATAATTCTTACAAAGCATTTTTCAATATATAAATCTATGATAATTCTGGACATAATATCATTTATTGTTCTTGTTCCGGTTGCGTGTACAGGATTTATCGTGCTTTTGCGTTCAAAGTATAATTTCACCCTGCTTTTAACGGCTCTTTATCTTATCACTGTCATTCTTTTAAAGCACAGAAAATAATTGATAATTATCCGTTATGCTGTTATAATACAAATTAACAAACGAAAAAGAAGTGATGATAAATGAATTATAAAATTACAGACCGTGGTGCCGAAATAACGCTTTCTGACGGTTTTGATTTAAAAAACACCTTTGACTGCGGACAGTGCTTCCGCTGGAATGAAAATACCGACGGCTCTTTTACGGGAATTGTACAAAACAAGGAAACCCGCATTTATAAAGACGGCGAAACAATCATTATCGAAAACTGTAACGAAAATGACTTACTCAACCTATGGAAAAGCTATCTTGACCTCGATAACGATTATGACAAAATAAGAAGTGAAATCGTCAGTCTTTGTCCCGAACTGAAATGTGCCGTTGACAGCATTGACGGAATAAGAATTTTAAATCAGGAGCCGTGGGAGGCTTTGTGTTCGTTTATAATTTCACAGAACAACAATATTCCCCGTATCAAAGGCATTGTTACAAGGCTTTGTGAAAATTTCGGCGACAAATGCGGAAACGGATATTCATTTCCGTCAGCCGAAAAAATTGCCCCACTTACGGTTGATGACCTTGCACCGTTGCGTTCGGGGTTTCGTGCAAGATACATCATTGACGCCGCACAAAAGGTTTCGGACGGCACTGTAAACCTCGAAAAAATGAGGACAGCACCTGTTGACGACTGCCGCAAGGAGCTTATGCAGATAACGGGCGTAGGTGCAAAGGTTGCAGAATGTACATTATTATACGGCTTGCACAGACTCGACGCATTCCCCGTTGATGTATGGATGAAAAAAGCACTCAAAACGCTTTTCAGCGGCGTAAGTCCCGAAAAAATCGGAAAATATGCCGGTATTGCACAGCAGTATATTTTTCATTACAGCAGACTTAATGCCGAACTTGTCAATTCATAATATCTGAATAATTCCCGTAATTGCGGTTAAAATAATACCAAAATTACGGGAGGTTTTTTTATGCCGAAAAGAACAGGCAGATATACAATAGAAATAGAAAACAATGTCACGATACACTCGTCAGCCGGAATTGTCGGAAAAAAAGAAAGCGAAGGTCCTCTCGGAAAATTTTTCGACAAAACCTATCAGGACAACAAGCTCGGTCAGTCGTCGTGGGAAAAAGCCGAAAGCACACTTCAACAATATGCCGTTCAGCTTGCACTCAATAAAATATCTCTCTCGCCGCAAAATATAGATGTTATTCTTGCGGGAGATTTGCTCAATCAATGTATTTCGTCAACATTCGGTCTGAGGGCACTTGATATTCCGTTTCTGGGGCAATACGGTGCCTGTTCAACAATGGCACAGACTCTTGCACTCGGTTCAATCCTTGTTGACAGCGGTGCGGCAAATAATTGCGTTGCCGTTACGTCATCGCATTTTTGTTCTGCGGAAAGACAGTTCCGTTTTCCGATTGAATACGGCGGTCAGCGTACACCTACTGCACAGTGGACTGTAACAGGTGCAGGTGCGGCTGTACTTGACAAAAGCGGAATCGGCTGTTCGGTTCGTGCCGTAACTGTCGGTAAAATAAACGACCTCGGCATAAAAGACGCAAACAATATGGGAGCAGCTATGGCACCGGCGGCGGCAGACACAATCAGCAATTTCTTTAAGGATACACATTTCCGTCCTGATGATTTTGACCTTATTCTCACAGGCGATCTCGGAAAAGTCGGCTCCGTACTTCTTCTTGAATTACTCGAAAAAGACGGTATTAAAATAGGCAAAAAGCACAACGACTGCGGTCTTATGATTTATGATATTGAGGGTCAGGACGTTCACGCAGGCGGCTCGGGCTGCGGCTGTTCGGGTTCGGTGTTCTGTTCGTATATAATGCAAAAGCTGAACAGCGGCGAACTCAACAATATACTTTTTGTTGCAACAGGTGCGTTGATGTCCCCTACTTCATCTCAGCAGGGCGAAAGTATCCCCGGAATTGCTCATCTTCTTCATATATGCAGCGGTGTTCCGAAAAAATCAAACAGTATAGGCAAACTTTAAAAAACTTGTCAGTCAGGAATACAACCTGCCTGACAAGTTTTTTTGAAAATTTCAAAAAACTTCTTGTTGTTGTCAGTAAGTTGTCATAGTGGGTATGCTATGATGAATACAGAAAAACACGAAAGGAGGAAAAGAGAATGGGAACATTCATTGTTCAATGGACAGAATGGTTTAAATTATTGTTTGACTAAAAAACTTCCGCAAACACAAATTCTTGTCAGTAAGTTGTCATAGTCGGTATGATATGATGAATACAGAAAAACACGAAAGGAGAATGAAAATGCAATCAATAATTGATTTCTTTATCAGATTATGCTATGCAGATGTAATTGACTGATATAATAAAATCAACTTAAAGGTCGGGATTTTTTAATACCCGACCTTTTATTATTGCCGAAAAATGATATTTAACAGAATTAAATATGAATTTATGCGAAAACCCTGAGAAAAAAATACAAAAAATTTTATAATAAATTTCTTGCTATATATTCAGTGTAAACGATAATAATATTATTGCAAACGCCGATAAAAAAAATTCAAATATAAATTATTATTTAAAAGGAGAAATTTATTATGTCAAACAACTCAAACTCACTTAATGTACCCGAAGCAAGACAGGCTATGGAACAGTTCAAGATGGAATGTGCCAACGAAGTAGGCGTAAACCTCAAACAGGGCTATAATGGTGACATTACTGCCCGTCAGGCTGGTTCTGTCGGCGGACAGATGGTCAAGAAAATGATTGAGGCTTACGAAAGAAATATGTAATCCGCTTTTCGATAAATAATCTTAAAAAACGGATTTTCTCAAAACAGGTCAGCTTATAAACGCTGACAGTTAAACACAGCGGTGACAGGTGCAAAAGCATCTGCCGCCGCTTTTTAGTTAGGAGTTAGTAGAGATGAGCAAAATGAGATAGAAAAATAAATCTAATATGGAGCA
>JBJEOP010000079.1:0-10572 GCA_051880775.1 Acutalibacteraceae bacterium | reverse complement strand
CACCTGGCAAAACAGGAACATATCAGGTTTGTGCAAAGATTAAGGACGCAAAGGGTACAGAAGTTAAGAAATTCTTTACTGTTACAGTCAAATAAAACAACAATATTTAATTGATACACTTGAATAATCAAAAATCCTGTACGGAATTATCCGTACAGGATTTTTGTATTTGAAAAATATATAACATTGTCTTGAAATAAAGTCATTTACGTAAAACAGGGGATTTTATACTGTTTCTTTCTGAGTAATGTATGTCGGGGCTTTGCTTCAAACCCCACAAGGGCTGCTCGCTCTTGACCTCGGCAGGTGTAAGCGACACCTGCACCCGAAATTTTTATCCCAGACTTTAACGGGGAATAGTATCAGGTTTATTGACTTGAATATCCAATAATAATATAATTATGACAGACTGAAAAGGCGGAATTCAAATGGTGTGGAGTGAGTGTGACCGTTAGCGTGTTGCGTGTGGGGTTAGTTTGTTGTAATATTAAATTGTTGCGTGTTGTAATTCCGAGAACTTACAGTGCGGAAAATGACTTGACGGTAACAAGAACTTTGAACGCAATCTGACAGCGGCAGCTTGCCGCCGCAGGGGGAATTTTTTTGAAAGATTTTACTTTGAAATATATTGAAAACAATGATGACAAAATACTTTTAAGAAAGATAAATGACCTTATCAAGAGAAGCAAAAAAACTTGCAGCGTTGTGTATTCTAATTTTCTCACGCCTGCCGAACAGACGCTTGTTTCAGGGGTTGACGAGTTTTTCGGATATATCGGCTTTGACGGCGGATATGAAAATGCTGAAAGGCGGCTTTGCCGTATCAGCACAAACGAATATAATACTGATGACGGCTTGCCGATAGAATTATATTCCGTTTCGGCAACGGCACACGACGCTGAATTTTCTCACAGAGATATTCTCGGCTCGCTTATGGGGCTGGGTGTAAAGCGTGAAATGATAGGGGATATCATCGCAGACGGCAGAAATGCACAGTTTTTCTGTCATAATTCCGTGTCGGAATTTGTCGCACTCAATCTTAAAAAGATAGGCCGCTATACCGTGATATTAAAACAGGATACTTTTTCCGAAATTGCCGCAGTAAAAACCAAGGATATGACGATTAACGTAAGCTCAATGCGTATTGACAGCATTGCCGCCGAATGTTTCGGTCTTTCGAGAACCAAAGCCGCTGAATTTATCAAGCGTGGTGCAGTTTCTGTGAACTGGCTTGTGTGTACCGACGCATCAAAAGAAATAAAAGACGGCGACAAAATTTCAATGCGTGGAAAGGGTAAGGCTGAAATATGCGGCGTTTCGGGAGTGAGCAAAAAGGGCAGACTTTTTGTTGATGTCAAAAAATATGTGTAATTATAAAAAATTATTTTAATTTTTTAAAAAAAAGTGTTGACATATTTTGATGGATATGGTATTATAACATAGTCGCAAGGATAAATGCTTGCGAGTAATATGACTTATGGAGAGGTATCGAAGCGGTCATAACGAGGCGGTCTTGAAAACCGTTTGTCTGCAAGGACACATGGGTTCGAATCCCATCCTCTCCGCCACATTTAAAATCCCGATTCCTTTTAGGGAACGGGATTTTATAAATATTTTTTATGCGTTTTCACTAATGGAGGATTACTCAAGTGGTGAAGAGGCTCCCCTGCTAAGGGAGTAGGTCGGGAAACCGGCGCGAGGGTTCAAATCCCTTGTCCTCCGCCAGAAGTCCACCGTAATTTTAACAGAATTACGGTGGACTTCTTTTATACAAAAGAATACAGACGAATTGATTGGTGACTGCGGTGTAACTATGCAAAATATCATTATACACCGACTGTCAAAAACAGACTTTCGGTATGTCAGCTTTTATTGATGTCAGTGATAAATCAGCATTTCAGGAGGTCAGCAATATGATGATCAAAAATGAAAACATAGACGGCGGCAAAGGCTTTGATTGGGGCAGGGTTTCTTGTGAATATGCAAAGTACAGGGATATTTATCCTGATGAGTTTTACCAAAAAATCATTGATAAAGGTTTATGTACAGAAGGTCAGCGTATTCTGGATATCGGAACAGGAACGGGAGTTTTGCCGAGAAATATGTATTCCTATGGCGGAAAATGGGTTGGCACAGACATCTCAGAAGAACAGATTAAACAGGCGAAAATATTGTCCGAAGATATGAATATTGATTATTACACGATGGCGGCCGAAGAAATAAATTTTCCGTCGGAATCCTTTGATGTTATTACCGCCTGTCAGTGCTTCTGGTATTTCAATCACGAAAAGGTTATGCCTGATTTTTACAGAATGTTGAAACCAAACGGCAAATTACTGATTTTATATATGGCGTGGCTTCCGTATGAAGATGAAATTGCAGGCAGGAGTGAAAGTCTTGTGCTTAAATACAGCCCTGACTGGACAGGTGCAGGCGAAACAAGACACCCCATTGACATTCCCGAATGTTACACACAGAGGTTTGAGCTTATCCTCCACGAAGAATACCCTATAAAAGTGCATTTTTCCAGAGAATCGTGGAACGGACGAATGAAAGCCTGTCGTGGAGTAGGTGCTTCTCTTTCAAAGGAAAAATTGCAGGCCTGGGAACAGGAACACCTGAAAATGCTTTATGAAACAGCACCACAGGAATTTGATATTTTGCACTATGCGGCACTTGCCGAGCTGAAAGTCAAAAAATGACCCTCACTTTATCAGATATAGCACACTGACAGTAAAAAACTACAAACCTGCTGGATAAGAGAGCTTTCAATATGAAATAAAAAAATTGCACTCAGACAACTTTCAGCTATGGTATTATGCATAGCCGTTCTGATTGCTTTTAACAGTGAAGATGTTAATATCAGCGACAGCCTTATGATTCCAAAGGGTAAAAAACGCTGTCAATCAATCCGCTTAACTGGAAAACGGACGGCACACCCGCCGACAAATCACTTAACCTCGGTGCTTGCTTTACTGATTATGACGTAAAAATCAAAACAGAAATTCCACAGCTCACAGTTACTTATACAGACAGCAGGCGGGGAGTGCTGTTTGATGACGGCATATATCATTTATACGATTATCAGTTTTTCTACCGAAATCTCGAAAAAAATGTACAGACACGAATAAGCGTTGCTGTTCAGTCATTGTCCGCAGCATAAATTTATGCACTTATAACACACAACAACTTAACACCTTATACTGTTTCGCTTTAAAACTGAGGATAAAAATTGCGGGTGCAGGGGTCAAGGGCGAGCAGCCCTTGTGGGGTTCGGAGCAAAGCCCCGACATCTGTTGCTCAAAAAAGAAACAGTATTAACAAAAAAATAAAAGGCTGTATATCCGCAAAAGAGTGAAATACAACCTTTCCTGTCATCTTTGAGCTAATGCAATTTATGAAAAATGCCTTTATAAATATTTTATTTTCATATCCTTTATAACGCCATTTTTCGCTATGGGATAAATGTTATTATTTTGAACACAAAGAGAACAGTAAATCATTTGCGTGTTCTGCTTTGATTGTCAATTTTATCTCTTAACATAACAGCAAGCTCACCCACAAACGGAAGCTGTCGCTGTTCAAATCTTATTGCTGACATTATTCCCATAACCGCAAGAATAAGATATGCCACTGATATTGCAACGGTTAAAAGTATTGTCACAATACTCTGTAAGGCAGGTGCAAACGCAAGAAGAAGATATAAAAGAAAATCCGATAAATAAAGCATTGAAAAACCACAAAACAGTACTCCGCCCTGAAATGTATGAAAACGAAGGTCGGGGTTGTCTTTCTCAACAGCAAAATGACCTATTATAAAAAATACGCCTAAATATGAAATCGCAGACAAAAAACGAATGTTGCCGTTATTTTCGTCCATAATTCATCAACCGCCTTTCCTGAAACAATCTGTTTTATACTGATATTTTATAATAATACATACAATATTTCAAGTATATTGATGAAAGGCGTGGTTATGTACGGAATAAAAAAATCAGATTTTTCATATAGATGTTGAGAAAAGAAACAGGAGGCTATGCCTCACACAGAAAGGAATGAAAGCAAAATGACAGGATACTATCCTGAGGGCAGGCTTATCAACACAGTGGAGAACATCTCTGCAATGCAGTCGTTATCACAGCTTACTGACGCATATCACAGCGGAAAAATTCTTGAAGCAAGAGCGGTTGTGTGCGACTCATCTCACAACCTTATCGTTGACCTCGGAATTATGAAAGGAATTATTCCACGTGACGAAGGTGCAATAGGTATTCGTGAAGGCACGGTGCGTGATATTGCGGTGATTTCAAGAGTGAACCGTCCCGTGTGCTTTGTTATTACCGATTTCAGAAAGAACGACGACGGTAAAACCGTTGCAATTCTCTCACGCCGTCTTGCACAGGAAAGATGTATGCGTGAATATGTTTCCTCACTTATCCCCGGAGATGTTATCGATGCAAAAATAACTCATCTTGACTCATTCGGTGCTTTTGCCGATATTGGCTGCGGAATTGTTTCGCTTATACCGATTGATTCAATTTCCGTTTCAAGAATTGAGCACCCGAGTGAACGCTTTACCGTCGGTATGGAGATAAAAGCCGTCGTAAAATCCTTTGACAACGGACGAATAAGCCTTACGCACAAGGAGCTTCTCGGCACTTGGGAGGAAAACGCCTCGCGTTTTGAAATAGGTGAAACCGTTGCCGGAATAATCCGTTCCATTGAGGACTACGGTGCATTTGTCGAGCTTGCACCCAACCTTGCGGGTCTTGCCGAAATCAAGGATAACATTCACGCAGGACAGCAGGCGAGCGTTTACATCAAAAATATCATTCCTAACCGTATGAAAATCAAGCTGATTATCATTGACACCTTTGACTATGAATATCAGCCACGTCAGCCCGAATACTTCTTTAAAGGCTCACATATAGACAGCTTTTACTATTCTCCTGCTGTTTCCGAAAAAGTCATCGAAACGCACTTTGACGCTCTCCCCGAAAACCAAATACTGATGCGTAATGCATAATCAGAGTGGAGTGTGGAGAGTGGAGTTGTGCGGACGGTTAGTATGATGTGCTGAGAGTAAGTGTTTTTGAACCGAAACTTTTTATAACAAAATTAAACATCTGTATAAAATCCCGTCTGAATACAAACCTTTCAGACGGGATTTTTCATATCTGTTATATTTAATTTTACTTAACAAGAATATAGCATACGCAAGCGGCAAGGACAACGGCGGCTACAATGATTATGCCGATGTTCAGACCTTTGCGTGAGGTTTCCGTTTTTTCGATTTTTGGGATAAGATTTGATTTTTCGAGAACGGCAGCAGTCGGATAAAGCATAACACCAAGCGAAGCGTTCAATGCACCCTTAAAAAGGTTGAACGGCAGAAATGTCGGAATAAGCATTTGTACAACAGCTTCTCTCGGGATTCCCATATAAAGCGGAGTTATGAGATAATTCCAGATAATCATTACAACAGTCATAGCAACAGTTCCTGCAACAAGACCGATAAGTGCATTTTTAAGACACGGCTTTCTTTTGTGGATAAGGGCAGCTGCACACACAAAGCTTGCTGATGCAAGAATATTCATAATCAGACCTATCCAACCTGTTGAGCCGATTGTAACAAGCTCAATAAGCGAACAGACAACCGTCATAGCAAGACCCGCAAGAGGTCCGAATATAAAAGCACCGAAAACGAGTATAGCGTCCTTGAAATCCAGCGTCAGAAATCCGAACATAGGAATATGAACAAAGAACGTTATCAGGTAGGCTATTGCGGTCATAATCGCCATAATAGTCATTTTCTTTACACGGAATGATTTTTCCGTGTGCGTCAGTCTTGCAGTTTGTTCTGTTTTCATAATAACAGCACTCCTTAAAAATAAATTAAATTTATGCTGTCAACGAAAAAAAGTCCCACAAATTATAAATAATCTGTGGGACGAAATTATACTGATTAAGGCACTTGTGCCTGTTGCAATATAAACGGTCTTCTTTCATCCGGACTGTACCGTCGGTATTGGAATCGCACCAATTCGGCAAAAAGCTCGTGGACTTATTCCCTGTCGGGAAATTACCACCGGTGAGGAATTTCACCTCGCCCCGAAGACAGCATTTTAAATTTGAATATATTATATCACTCTGTATTATATGTGTCAATAGCCGAAAGATAGCTTTATTTACAAATACTGAGAAATATATTTTTGATAAGCTCGGGAGTATCGGGCAAATGCCTGTTTATTGCGGACAAAAGTTCATCATAATTTACATTGTCCTTTAAAAATTCCGCTGTACCGCTTACGCTGTCACCTATTGCAATTTTGCCGCTTGCATAGCCGCCCATAGCGATATTACCAGCCAAAGCACAGCCGCCGATACTGTAAACTCCCACAGCAAGACCGCCTGTTGCAAAATATCCCAGAGCAATTCCGCCTGCGGCAACTCCGCCGACGGCAACAGCACCAAACGCACATATACCAAGTGACAAAGCACCGCCTGCAATAAGCAATCCCAACGCCAAAGCACCAAACGCCAGCAATCCGACTGATACAAGCCCTATCGAAATCACTCCGACGGATATATTGCCTATTGCAATAATGCCCTTTGCTTTATGTATGCCCATTCCGACATTTATATGCACAAGCGGAACATTAAAAAGTGTTTTTTTGCTTTTGTATTCGTAATGAATATCCCTGAAACCGAATTGAGAAACAGCCGCACTTGAAGATACATCATTTTCGGTGTTGTTTTCCTTTTCGGTTTCATTTCCGACTAATTCATCAATACTTATATCAAACAATCGGCTTAATTCAATCAGCTTGTTCATTTCGGGAGTAGTAAGACCAAGCTCCCATTTTGAAACCGTCTGTCTTGTGACATCAAGTTCATTTCCGAGCTGTTCCTGTGACAAGCCCTTTGATTTGCGAAGTTCAATAAGTTTTTCGTTGAAGTTCATTTAACCATCTCCATATAAATTTTGTTGAGAAAATCGTATCATATCCTGTCAACAAAATCTACCAATTATCGCTTGCAATCTGTCAACCAAACTTAACATTGGCTTTATTACTGCATTTTTTAAACATCGGTAAAGGATTTTTTTGGTATCCACACACGGCACATATATGAAGCGACTGCGATTATTACCGATACAATCCAGCCGACAGGCCACGAAAGCCATATTCCGAGCGAACCCCATATACCCGCAAAAATGAACGAAAGAGCCACACGAATAATAAGGTCGGTGAATGTTGACAGCATAAACCATATCATTGCACAGGCACCACGGTTTACACCGTCAGCCATCAGCTTTAATGCAACGAAAAAGTAAAACGGCGAAACCACCGAAAGAAACTGTACGCCTGACTGTATGGCGTCAGCGTCCTCGGCACCGAGGAACAGCCCCATCATCTGATTGCCGAAAAAGCTGTATGCCAGAGTAAACGGCAAAGAAACAAAGACGCACATTATAATTGCGGTACGAAAGCCTTTTCTGACACGCTCGATTTTTGCCGCTCCGATGTTCTGTGCCGTAAAGTTCGACAACCCGTTTGAAAGCGTTGTAAACGATGTTATCGCAAACGAATTGAGCTTTATTGCCGCCGAATATCCCGCCATAACAGCCGAACCAAAGCCGTTTACAACAACCTGTACAAACAGATTTCCTACTGAAACAAAGCTGTTTTGCAGAATACTGGGAATTGAAATGCGGCAGATTTTGCCAAACATCGCCATTGAAAACAGCTTTGTTTCGCCGTCGTTTTCAATGGCTTTAACCTTGCGTTTAAGTACAAGGAAAGCCGCAACCGATGCAAGTCCCTGTGCAATAAAGGTTGCCCAGGCAGCACCCTGAACTCCCATTCCGAACGAGCCTACGAATACTAAATCAAGTATGATGTTAAGCACAGACGAAATAATGAGGAAAAACAGCGGCGTTTTTGAATCACCGAGTGAAGTAAAAATACCTGTGCATATATTGTACAAAAACAGGAACAGAAGTCCGTATGTATAAATATCAAGATAAGCCGCACTGTCGCTGAATATGTTTTCGGGAGTATTTAATGCCCACAGCATAGGGCGGCAGAAAACACACCCCATAACCGTAAGAATAATACTCAGCGACAAAACCGAAATATATGAAGTGTTTATTGCGGTTTTGGTCATTGAATATTTTTTTGCACCGAAAAACTGCGAAATCACAACCGAACAGCCGACATTACAGCCGAGTGCAAACGACATAAATATCATAGTTATCGCATAAGACGCACCTACTGCGGCAAGAGCGTCCTTACCGCATATCTGTCCTACAATAATGCTGTCAGCGATGTTGTAAATCTGCTGAAACATAGCACTGAACAGCATAGGCAGAGAAAATTTCCACAAAACCGCCGACGGCTTTCCCTGCGTCATATCAGTTATCATTTGTATCATTCCTTTTTGTTTCTTTTTCTGAGTATCGGATGTTGGGACTCTGTCCCAAACCCTGCAAGGGCTGCTCGCCCTTGACCCCGGCAGGGGTATGATACCCCTGCACCCGCAATTTTTATTTTGAGATGAAAGAAGAAACAGTATCATTCCTTTTGCGTTCAAAGTTTTTGTTACCCTGAACTTAATTTCCACAGCGGCAATCCACCGCTGTCACATAACTCCTCACTCCTAACTCTTAAAGCTCCACACTGAATAAAAACCGCTGTGCAAGACTGTTTGGCTTGATGTTACTTTTTGCGTCATCAAGCGAAAACCACTGTGCATAGTCAACTTCATCAGTGTTCAGGGCGGCAAGGCTTTCGCTGTCGGCAATACACAAAAAATTCAGCATAAGTGTGTTTGTCGGTTCAAAGTATTCGCTTTTGTTGAATTTCACTTCTGTTACATCAAGACCGATTTCTTCCCGAACTTCCCGAATTACCGCATTTTCGGCACTTTCGCCCTTGTTGATATATCCCGCAACAAGAACATAATTCGGCTTGCCGTATTGCTTAATCAGCAGAATTTTGTCCCTTGACGGATTTTGTACAATCATACTGACGGCACTCGAATAAATCGGAAAACGGTACTGACCGCATTTTGTACAGTAGGGGATAATGCCCTCGTTTTCAAGTTCTTTTTCGATAAGCCTTGTGCCGCATTCATAGCAGTAATTCATACAGTTGTACTCCTTTTTTCGATATATTTCCCGAAAAGCATAGAAAGCGTGATAAACAATGCACTGCCAAGGATTATTTCAAGCGGATAAATAAAAACAGCTTTGCTGTCGATAATAAACGGCAGAAGTGCCACTGCACAGGCAGGCGGAAAAATCACTTTCATCAATACCGATATATAGATTATTGCCACGGTTACAATAAATATCGCAAGGGTAATCGGCAGGTGCAGTATCTGACACATTACCATACGGACGCAGGCACCCATACACGCAAAAAGCGAAATCATAAAAAATATAATCAGCGGTTTTTTTCGTGCTTTGCTGTCGGTATAAGAAAACTCGCACAGTGTAACAATCAGCGGCGGTGCAATAATAAATGTAATATTAAAGCCCGTAGCCACAGCTGCAAAAGCCGCTAATGCTGCAAAAAGAAAAATCCATCGCAGAGCTTCTGTTTTCTTTTCGTAAATAACAGGCTTATGCTTTCGGGGAATACTCAGTTTATATTTTTCAAACAGCCATTGTACAAGCACAATGATTGCCGTCATTATTATTACCGAAACAGGATAGTATAAACTTTCCGTGTGCATAAGAACGGGAAGTATGCACGCCGAAATCATAGGGAAGATTGTGCATCTTGTGCATAAAAGCATAACCGCACAAAACAGAAAGCCGATAATAACCTTGAAAAACAGCGGAATATTCACGAATGCCGACAGCCCGTAGCCTGCAAACGCCGAAACCGACATAAGCACAAGCATTTTAATGCGGCTGACTTCCCACGGTTGCTTTTCGGCAACTAACGCACCTGATGCAAGTGCCGCAATTTCGGGGAAAATAATTTCATAGTTGCCGATTAACTCGGCTGTCAGTACGGAAAGCGTTATAATACTAACCGAAATCCAGATTTTAATGTTTTGTTTTAAAGTCATATCAATCTCCGTAACTTGTCAGCTTTAAAAATTACAGGTCACAGCCTGAAACGACAAGCTGTGACCTGCTGAAAATTTTTAAAAGATAAATCAGCACTCGGCAATTACTTCAACTTCACAGAGAACATTCTTCGGAAGTGTCTTTACAGCAACGCAGGAACGTGCAGGCTTGCCTGTGAAATATTTGCCGTAAATTCCGTTGAAAGCGGCAAAATCATTCATATCGGCAAGGAAACAAACCGTCTTTACAGCCTTGTCAAGAGATGAACCTGCTTCTTCAAGAATTGCTTTGAGGTTTTTCATAACCTGTTCGGTCTGTTCCTCGATTGTTGTTGCCTCAACATTGCCTGTTGCGGGATTGATTGCGATTTGTCCCGATGTAAAAACAAAACCGTTTGTCTTTACTGCCTGTGAGTAAGGACCTATTGCGTCGGGAGCGTTTTTTGTGTAAATTTTTTCTGCCATTCCAAAAACTTCCTTTCGATTTCA
>JBJEOP010000078.1:0-10642 GCA_051880775.1 Acutalibacteraceae bacterium | reverse complement strand
AATCTCCTGTATTTCCTGTTCTGCCCTCTGTGTTCCCGAACCCGAATATCTTATTTTTGGCGAATGACAGTATGGACATTCACTCGGTGCAGGAATTGAATAGCCGCAGTAATGGCACATAAGGCGGTTATTCGCACTGTGATAAGTAAGCGAAATCGAACAGTTCGGACAGCTTATAACCTCACGGCACTGTCTGCACGAAACAAAGGTATTGTGTCCACGGCGGTTTAAAAGTATAATCGACTGATGTCCGTGTTCAAGGTTATCGTCAATAGCCTCCAACAGTACAGAGCTGTAATTCGACATATTGCCCTGTTGCTGTTCGAGGTTCATATCAACGGTAATTACATACGGCAGCTTTGCCTTTCCGTAGCGTGAAGTCAGCGTTTCAAGTGAATATCTGCCCTGCTGTGCATAGTAGCTGCTTTCAACAGACGGTGTCGCCGACGACAAAAGTAACAAACAATTATTGTAACTGCACCTGATTTTTGCAAGGTCACGGGCGTGAAACCGTGGCACAGAAGAAGATTTGTAGGTGTATTCCTGTTCCTCGTCAATTACGATAAGCCCGATATTTTCCATAGGGGCAAAAATTGCCGAGCGTGTACCGACAGCGATGGTCGCTTCGCCGTTTTTTACACGCTTCCATTCTTCAAGCCTTTTTGAAAGCGACAAGCCGCTATGGAAAACCGCAACATTGTTGCCGTATCTCGCCTTGAATTTTGAAAGTAACTGCGGCGTCAGTGCAATTTCGGGAACCATACATATTACTCCCTTGCCGTCAGCGTTTGCACGGTCAATGAGTTTCATAAAAACAGATGTCTTACCGCTGCCTGTAATTCCGTAAAGGAGTGAAACAGAGGGATTTCCGCTTTCGTATTTTCCGATAAGAGAATTATACGCTTTTTCCTGCTGAGGAGTTAAGACTATATTTTCTTTGTCAGAAATTATATTTTCGGTGTCGGTAACTTTTGGCGGCTCTTCGTCAAAGTATTCGCATATTCCCTTTTTCACAAGGGTATCTGTGACCGCTGTCGAAACACCCGTAAAATAGCATATTTCCTTGCGTGAAACCGAGCCTGCCGCACGAAGAATATTTATAACGTCACTCTGTCGTGGCGAAAGTTTTACATCAACATCATCATTTACAAGCCTTACCATCTTTACGGTAATATCCTGCAAACGCTTTTTTACTGCCTCGGTTCTTGAAAGCAAGCCGTTTTTTGTCATTTTTACAAGAACGGAATCCTCCGAAAGCCCTAAGGCTTTCAGAAGTCTGTCCTGTCTTACGGGAACCTTTCGTGTTCTGAGGTAGGTTATTATCTGCTTTTCAATGTCGGAAAGCTTCGGTGAGGTTTCGTCGGCAATATCGGTTATTGTGTAGCTGTAAGTTACTTTCAGCGACAACCCCGGCGGCAGCATAGCCGCACAAGCCTCAAACAATGTACAGTAACACCGTTCCTTCATACTCTTTGCAAGCAAAAGCAATTCTTCGGACAGCACGGGTTCTTTGTCAAGAAGTTCGCTTATTTTTTTAAGCCCTGTAACGTCATCTGTTTTATGCAGTGACATTATAATTCCCTGACGCAGAGAACCCCGACCGAAGCTTATCATTACACGACAGCCCGCCTTTGCAAAATCGGCAGAATCCGTCGGAACAATATAATCATACAGCTTGTCAAAGTGATACGCCGTATTTTCAACGGCAACTTCGGCAACGAGAAATACCTCAGTCATCTATATCGGGTTCAAGAATTGTAAACTTGTGGTCTTTGAATTCATCAACAGCAACAAGAACAGGCTTGTCGCAAACCTTGCCCTTATCGCTCTGCATATCCTCGGTGATTTCTCTTGCTCTTTTTGCAATAGCTATTGCAAGTGAATATTTACTTACTTTTCCTGCGAAAAGGTCATCTACTGACGGTCTTGTGTAATTTTCGTATCTCATAACAAAATCTCCCTGTATAATATATTTTTGTTTGTCCTAAACAGCGGACATAACTTTTGAATGAATTATATCAAAATCTGAATCTTTTTGATTTCAGCTTTTCTGCATTTATTATTGATAAAACATCGTCAACACATTCCTCGATGGGTCCGTTTATGACAACATAATCGTACTCGGGTGCTTTGAGAATTTCCTCTTTTGCACGGGCAAGGCGTTGCTGAATGACTTGTTCGTCTGTTTCCGTACCTCTGCCACGCAGCCTTTTTTCAAGAACCTCCATTGACGGCGGCATAATGAAAATCGTTACGCAGTCGGGATTGTTCCTTTTGATTTGTTCGCAACCCTGAACCTCAATCTCAAAGATTACATCTTTGCCCTGCTTTGTCCATTCCTCAGCCTGTTTGCGTGGCGAACCGTAAAAGTTGTCACAATATTGTGCATATTCAAGAAAACCGTTTTCGTTAATCATAGTCTGAAACTGTTCTCTCGTGAGAAAATGATAATGCACTCCGTCGGTTTCTCCCTTGCGTGGCTGACGGGTTGTTGCGGAAATTGAAACCTCAATATTGTCTTTTTTTACAAGCTCCTTTACAACCGTACCTTTTCCGGCACCCGACGGTCCGGAAATTACAAACATAAGTCCGTCATCCTTCATTTACTTTTTCCTCCTCGTTCATATCAGCGTGATTTATCCTGTGTGCGACTGTTTCCGGCTGTATTGCCGACAAAACAATGTGGTCGCTGTCGGTTATTATAACGGCTTTGGTTTTTCTGCCGCAAGACGCATCAATTAACATTCCTTTGTCACGTGCGTCCTGAACCATTCTTTTGACGGGTGCTGCGTCGGGACTGACAACAGCAACTATCTTTGAGGACGAAACCATATTTCCGTATCCTATATTTATAAGCTGCAAAACATTTCACCCCGAATACTATTCGATATTCTGAATCTGCTCACGGATTTTTTCGATTTCCGCTTTGATGTCAACAACCTTATGTGCAAGAACGGCGTCGCTGACCTTTGAACCGATTGTGTTAGCCTCACGGTTCATTTCCTGAACGATAAAGTCAAGCTTTCTTCCGACCGGCTCGCTCTGTGAAAGCATATCCTCCATCTGTGCAAAGTGACTGCGGAGTCTTACCGTTTCTTCATCAACGGCTGTTTTGTCGGCGAAAATTGCCGCCTCTGTGAGAATACGCTGTGGGTCTGTTGTTGTATCTTTAAGAACCTCGGACAGTCTTTCGTAAAGTCTGTTACGGTATTCCTCAACAATCTGCGGTGAACGCTTTTCTATCTCAGCGACAATATCAATAATCTTTCTGCTGTGTTCAAGAACATCTTTCCTGAGTTTTTCGCCCTCACGCTCTCTCATTGCAACAAGGCTTTCAATAGCCTGTATTCCTGCCTTTTTAACGATTGAAATTACCTGTTCCTCGTTTTCGGGTGCTTTATGCACGGTAAGAACATCGGGATACCTTGAAAGCACGGAAACAGAAATATCATCTCTGAGGTTATATGTATCGCAAAGCTCCTTCATTGCATTTACATAGCCTGCCGCAAGAGAATGGTTTACCGTTACCTCAGCCGCAACATTTTCGTCTGTATCAACGGATACAAACACATCGACCTTACCTCTTGTTATATATTTTGAAACCAATTCCTTTACCGTATCTTCAAGAAATCCGTAGCCCCTCTGTGTACGGCATGAAAGTTCAAGAAAGCGGTGATTGACGGACTTAATCTCGAATATAACATTTCTTCCGTCAACAGCCCCCTCAAATCTTCCGTATCCGGTCATACTTCTTATCATATTATATCATCTCAATTCTTTTTTTAGTTGCAGTCAGTCATAATTCCCGACTGCCGCAAAGCATAGTTTTTCATTTTCCTTAACAATCTATTTTACCAGTTTTTATACTGCTTTGTCAAGCGGCGGCGGAGTGCCTCCGCTGTCAAATTGCGGTGGCGTGCCGCCACTGTCAAATTGCGGTGGCGTGCCGCCACTGTCAAATCGCGTTCATACTTATTGTTGCCATTTACTTCTTGTCCGCAAAATCAGTTTACGTTATCACTGTACACAACAGCTTAATGTTAAAATATCATAAATTTAACGCATAAACTTACCGTTAAACTCAAAAATGCGGCGGTGGCGTGCCGCCACTGTCAAATTGCGTTCATACTTATTGTTGCCATTTACTGCTTGTCCGCAAAATCAGTTTACGTTATCACTGTACGCAACAGCTTAATGTTAAAATATCATAAATTTAACGCATAAACTTAATGTTCAAGCCACAAATTAAAAAATATTATTCTCTCAATTTTTGCGAGTAAGTTTAAACCCCGTAAATTTTAAAAAAAATTTCCGAAAAATTATTTTTTAAAAATTCGTTGATATTTTCGGCTCTTACTGTATTTATACATATTATAGCAAAAATTCTTACATTATAATACAGAAATTTTTTATGATTATTTTCTTTTTTACTGCTTAAAACAATATTTTTATTCCAACAATCATTATGTACAGATATTTTTCCATTGTAAAAATCATTGATTTCGTTAAAAATATTTTTGCAGAGGATTGGAGGTGAAACTGTAATGAAAAAAATCATAAAATCTTTTACGGCTTTGATAGCTGCGATTTCTGCCGCCGTTTTTTCACTGTGCGGAGCAGTATCATATCTTACACCGTCAGAACTCACGGTAAATCACGAAAGCAGCTTAAAATCAAGCTATAATTTTCCTGTTTCAATAAGATATGACGGCAGTCAGGCAATAAAAACCGATACCGCAAGCGGCAATAATAATTCCGTAAACGGTCAGCTTATGCTTTTTGACGCCGTACCCGTAAAAAATATCAGTATAAATTTTGCCGAACGACAATATGTTACACCCTGCGGTACGCCGTTCGGAATAAAAATCTATTCTGACGGTCTTGTTGTTGCACGGACAACAGAAATTGAAACCGAAAACGGAACAAAAAATCCCTCAGCCGACGCAAATATCGTATGCGGCGACATTATAACCTCCGTCAACGGCGAAAAACTCAAAACAAACGAACAGCTTTTGAGCTGTGTCGAAAGCAGCCACGGCAAAAGCATTAAAATTGACGGAAAACGAAACGGTAAAAATTTTTCGGCTGAAATTACTCCCGTACTTGACAAAAAACAAAATTCATACCGGATAGGTCTGTGGGTAAAGGACAGCTGTGCAGGAATCGGAACGCTGACATTTGTCGATAATACAACGGAAACCTTTGCAGGCTTGGGACACGGAATTTGCGACAGCGAAAGCGGTCAGATTATGCCTTTGCAAAGCGGTAATATTGTAAAGGCAAGTATTTCATCTGTGAGAAAAGGCTGCTGTGGTTCTCCGGGTGCATTATGCGGATATTTTACTGACGGCGACACACTCGGAACGCTTAAAGCAAACAGCGAATACGGCGTTTACGGGATTCTTGATTCCTGCAAAACAGACAATGCGGAAATTCCCGTTGCATTCAGGCAGGAGGTTATCCGTGGCAAAGCACAAATTCTGACAACGGTTGACGGAAATCCCCCTCAGTATTATGACATTGAAATCGAAAACATCAGCTACAACAACTCCAACACAACAAAAAATATGGTTATAAAAATAACCGACGAAAAACTAATCGAAAAAACAGGCGGAATTGTTCAGGGTATGAGCGGAAGTCCGATAATACAAAACGGTATGCTTGTGGGTGCCGTTACTCACGTTTTTGTGAACAACCCAACGCACGGTTACGCTATTTTTGCAGAAAATATGATAGCATACAACAACAGTATTGTACAAAACTCGGTTAATTTTGTGTCTTAAATTTGTCAAATCATAAAATTTTATTCCCTGAGCCAAAAATTTCCAATTAACCTATTGCCATTTTTGCTAATTTATGGTAATATAACATCATCATAAAAAACTAACGGGGGATTTGTTATGAAAAACAGATTTAAAATACTCATTGCAGAGGATTCTGCGGAATTTACAAGCGAACAGTCAGATGTCTTTGAAGAACACAATCTTGAAGCGAAATTCTGTGAAAAAGACGGCGAAAAGGTTATTGAAGAAATCAAAAGCTTTAAACCCGACATCGTTCTTATGGATATGTTTATGAGCAATCTTGACGGCGTCGGTGTAATGCGTACAGTAAAGAAAAATGATATTACAGGAAAACCTGTGTTTGTTATTATATCCAATTTTGACAGTTCTATGCTCGAAAGAGAGGCACTCAGTGCAGGTGCGGCTTATTATGTAATCAAGCCTTTCAGAACCTTTGACCTGTTGGAAAGAATTTCTGACCTTATGACCTGCTGTGAAAACGAAAATGAAAATACAGGCTGCGGCGAAATTTACAGCCTTGACAGAGAGCTTGAAATTACAATAACCGATATTCTTCATCAAATCGGCGTTCCTGCCCACATCAAGGGCTACCATTATCTCAGGGATTCTATTATGATGGCTGTAAAGCACCCTGAAATAATCAATGCTGTTACAAAGGAGCTTTATCCGTCCGTTGCAAAAAAATACGAAACCACATCATCAAGAGTTGAACGTGCAATTCGTCACGCCATTGAGGTTGCATGGGACAGAGGTGATGTTGACGTTCTTAATTCTTATTTCGGCTATACTATCCACAACAGCAGAGGAAAACCGACAAACAGCGAATTTATCGCAATGATTTCCGACCGACTCCGCCTCCACAACAAACGCTCAGCGTAACCGGAGTGCCTCCGGTGTCAAATTGCGTTTAAAGTCAGTGTAACCGTCAGTTATTGTCCGCACCATAAATAAAACTTTATGCCCGTAGCGACCAATCGTTACGGGCATAATTTTTTGCATTAGTTTAATGTCAGCACAAACCACCCTTTACGCAATAATCTGCTGTCCGAATAATAACTCCACTCTCCACTCTTCACACTCCACTCTGAATTAGATTTGTTGGCTTGTTGTCGAGGAAGTTTTGGATATTTGTTTCGACAATGCCGATAAGACGGTTTATTGTTTCAACAGGCGACCACGCTATGTGCGGAGTTATTGTGAGGTTTTTTACGCCGTAAAGAACACAGTCCTCTCTCATTGGTTCAACTGTGAGAGTGTCTATTGCGGCACCGCCGATAATGTTGTTTTCGAGGGCATTTTTCAGTGCTTTTTCGTCAACTGCTCCCCCACGGGCTGTATTGATAAAGAATGAATTTTTCTTGAATTTTGCAAAGGTTTCGTCATTGAACATACGCTCTGACATTGAGTTCAGCGGACAATGCACCGTGACAATGTCGGAATTTGCCAAAAGCTCATCAAGCGAAACAAATTTTACTGTCGGGTCGTTTTGCGGAGTGCGTGTGTTTACAAGAACATTCATTGAAAATGCCTCTGCGATTTTTGCGACGGCTTTTCCTATACTGCCATAGCCGATTATGCCTATTGTTTTCCCTGATATTTCGTGGCTTTCATAGACCATAGGCGAAAAAACATCTGATTTTTTCCAGCCGCCGTCCTGCACAAAGGTGTTGTATTCATTAACCTTGCTGAAATGGTTGAGTATAAGTGCAAAGGTGTGCTGTGCTACGGCGTTTGTCGAGTAGCTTCCTGCATTGCATACGGCTATATTGTGCTTTGTGGCATATTCAATGTCAATGTTGTTGTAGCCTGTTGCAAAAAGACCGATATATTTAAGGTTTTCTGCCGTTTTCATTGAGTCAGCCGTGATAAGCGTTTTGTTGCATATTACCATATCGGCATTGTGTATTCTTTGCGGCACTTCTTCGGGCTTTGTTGACGGATAAAGTGTGATGTTGCCGAATTTTTTAAATACATTAAAGGTTGATTTTTGGTCGGAAACTGTTTTATAATCTGTAATAACAATGTTCATATTATCGTCTTCCTTTCTTTTAGAATATTATATAACAAACAGTCGGATTTTGCACTGTTTTACTGTATTTTTTTCAAGTTTATATTTACAATCAATTAACAGCTAAATCATATTATTTTGTTATAATTGATTTATAATAAAATCAACAAAATAAAAATCAACAGACAGGAGTATTGAATATGAAACCAAAAAGCTCTTTAAGAAAAAAGTTAATTATTGCATTGCTTTGCACATCACTTATGGGAACGGTTCTGCTGACAGGCTGTAATCAGCAGACGGAAACGTCTTCTGCTCCCTCATCTTCGGTGACTTCTTCGGAAAACTCTGCACAAAATTCCGATACCGACAACAAAAACAACACCGTTAATTATCAGGAAAGCTCAAACGCTACCGTAGCTTTTGAAGCTGATGACCTCGATACATCTTACGATGAAAACAACGCAACAAAAATCAAACTCAGTTCATCTTCGGCTGAAATCTCGGGAAACGGTGCGTCAGTCAACGGTTCAACGGTCACAATCTCGTCAGCGGGTACTTATATTGTCAGCGGTACTGCCGACGACTGTCAGATTGAAATAAACGCAGGAAAAAACGATGTCGTAAAGCTCGTTCTTGACAATGCTTCCCTCACAAGCAAAACTGCACCCGCAATTTATTCTTCAAAAGCAAAAAAGACAATTATCCTCCTACCCGACGGAACATCAAGCACACTCTCTGACGGAAGCGATTATTTCACTGAAACATCTTCGGACAGTTCAGATACAACAAACAACGAAACCGACAGTTCAAGTCAGCCTAATGCCGCACTTTACTGTCAGGACGACCTTACCATTCTCGGAAACGGCACGCTTACCGTCAACGGAAATGCACACAACGGTATAACAAGCAAGGATATTCTGCGTATAACAAGCGGTACAATCAATGTAAATGCAAAAAATCACGGAATTACGGGCAAGGATAATCTTGCGATAGAAAACGGTACTTTAAAAGTAACAAGCGGCGGTGACGGTATCCGCTCGACCTATGCCGAAACTGACGACAGCTCAAAAGGACACATTTTCATTGAAAATGCCGACATAAGCATAACATCACAAAATGACGGTATTCAGAGCGAAAAAAATCTCATCATAAACAACGGAACATTTAATATTAAAACAGGTGACGGTGCCGAAAGCAATTCAAAGGCTGATTCATCAAATAACAACGGTTTTCACGGATTTCCGAACAGCAGTCAAACGACCGACAGCTCAGCCTCTGTCAGTCAAAAGGGACTTAAAGCAGGAAACAGCATAACCGTAAACAACGGCACATTTACTCTTGATACTTTTGACGATTCAATTCATTCAAACGAAAATGTCGAAATAACAGGCGGAACCTTTGACATCAAAACAGGTGATGACGCCGTTCACGCAGACGATACTCTGCTGATTAAAAACGGCACAATTACTGTTTCACAGTCTTATGAAGGTCTTGAAGCAAACACCGTTAATATTACAGGCGGTACTGTTGACATTAAATCAAGTGACGACGGAATAAACTCGGCAGGCGGAAACGATTCAAGCGGATTCGGCGGCTTTGGCGGTCGTCCGCAGGATAAATTTATGAATCAGAACACTACGGATACTCAGTCCGGCACTGACGAAACAAAACAGACCTCAATGACTATCAGTGGCGGTACAATCTACATCAACGCTGACGGCGACGGCATTGACTCAAACAACAAGATTTTAATAAGCGGAGGTACTCTTGTAATAAACGGCACAACATCAAACGGCAACGGTATAATAGACCACGACGGCGACTGTGAAATAACAGGCGGTACGCTTATCGGTTCGGGTACTTCCGGTATGCTTGAAATGCCCGAAAGTACCTCAACTCAAAATTCCGTTGCAATTATGATGACGCAGACGCAAAAGGCTGAAACACCTGTATATATTGCCGACAGCAAGGGTAATATTCTTGTACTTATGGCACCGCAAAAGGATTACAGCTGTATTGTATTCAGCTCACCGCAGCTTAAAACTGGCGAAACCTACACCGTATATGTCGGCGGAACTGCAAGCGGTGAATCCGTCAACGGATATTACACTCAGACAAGCGTAAAAGACGGAACTAAATATACAGAATTTACTATTTCCGAATCTGTAACCTATGTAAACGAAAGCGGCGTTACAACATATTCGGGTATGGGCGGCGGTAAAGGCAACAGACAACCTATGTCCCCTGACGGAACAAAACCTGATATACCAAGCGGCGAACGACCTGAACGCCCATACGGCGAAAGACCTGATATGCCCGATAATCCCCCTGCTCCACCGACAGACGCTGAAAACAACGCTGTATAATTAAGTCAAGCTGATAAATATTGATATTCAGAATTTTACTGTTGACAAAGCATTTAAACTCTGTATAATATAATTACAAAATCAACAAACGGTTTTGAATATCAATATTAAAGCGAGGCTTGATTTTATGGAAAAGTATGTGCCTTTCTGCAAAATGTCAAAAAAACAGCAAAAGGAAATCAACCGTCAGAAACGCACTGTATGGAATGTAAACCCCATAACACGCAAAACCGAAAACAAAAAAATATACAACAGAAAAAAATCCCGTCTGAACGATTATTACAACAATTCAGGCGGGATTTTTTAGTTAGGAGTTAGGAGTTAGGAGTTGAAAATGAGGAATTAGGAATTATTATTCAGACGGCAGAATTGTGCGGCAAGGTTAAGTTTGTTGTAGCGTTTTTAAAAATAGGTTCTATGTCAATAGTTGGGGTAAAACCGAAAAAATGAGAATACAAGTGGCA
>JBJEOP010000077.1:0-10696 GCA_051880775.1 Acutalibacteraceae bacterium | reverse complement strand
CCAAACCCCACAAGGGCTGCTCGCCCTTGACCTCGGCAGGTGTGAGCGACACCTGAACCCGCAATTTTATCCCGATTTTAAAGATAAATAGTATTATGTACTGATTGTAACACGGGAGCATATACATATCAATATAAATCTCAAAAACAAAACGACTATGTATGAAAATATTTCGTTGTTGTTTTTGAGTAATTCTGTTATAATATGATTATAATTATTGAAAGAGGTTAATAAAATGAACGAAAAAGAAATTTCAGAAATCAAACGAAGATATAAACAAGACAAAAACACCATTACAAAAATTCGTGGCTGTTATGTAAACAATAAAAAAGAGATAATGTCGGAATTCAGTCAGACTCTGGGACTGATGCCGCTTGAAACAAGCGAAATGCTCCTAAAAACTATGAAAAAGACTCTGTCGGGAACACTCGGAAAAAATCTTATTGACATAGAGTTTTCAACCCGACAGGTAAGCGACAGCGAAGAACATAAACTTCTTATGGAGCTAAAAAATTCCGAGCTTGAAAATGATGAGGCAGTACATAACCTTTATGAAAAAATTGTTCAGACATATATTACAGATGATAATTATCTGATACTTATTGCCTGTGATAAATACGATGTGCCGTCCTATTCAAAAAACGATGAGGATCTGGAAGATTCAACGGAAGTATTTAAATACATTCTGTGCAGTGTTTGCCCTGTAAAGCTGACCAAAACCGGACTCGGATTTTTAGCCGGTGAAAACGCTTTTCAGAGCATAGGTTCTGATTGTGCGGTTTCTGCTCCTGAGATTGGCTTTATGTTCCCGACATTTGATGACAGAAGCACAAATATATACAATACACTTTACTACACAAGAAGTATTACCGAAAATCACCCCGAAATAATCAGCACTGTTTTTAACACTGCTGTTCCTATGCCGGCTGCCGAACAAAAAGAAACCTTTCAGTCAATTCTTGCCGAAACTGTTGAAGAGGAATGTAACTATGAATTTGTACAGTCAGTACACGATTCGCTCTCAGAAATGATTACAGAACATAAAAACAGCAAAGAAGAAGAACCGCTGGTTTTGTCCAAGAAAGATGTTAAGAGAGTTCTTGAATCCTGTGGTGCGTCAGAGTCACACATATCCGCTTTTGAAGAAAGATACGACACACAGTTCGGAACGGATACGGTTATATGTCCTCAGAATATTATTGACACAAAGAAAATTGAACTCAAAACACCCGCTGTAACCGTCAATGTAAATCCTGACCAAAGCTATATGATTGAAACACGAATCATTGACGGAATAAAATATATAATGATCAGAGCGGAAGAAGGGGTAGAAGTTAACGGCGTAAGCATTCATTTCGATCAACCTCAGCAGGAAAACGAAGAATAATTTATCAAAAAACAGCACACCGAAAGAGAGTAAAATTGTCTGACGATGTGCTGTTTACAATTTCTTATAATATTATAGCCGCTAATTCTTATGTTAAGAAAAATAATTGCCGATTATAATAAACTCCATTTGTAATGCTCCACTCTGATATTAGGATTGTTTGTAGCTTACATGGAGGAGTTCGTGTGCTCTGTCACCGATTATCTCATCATAAAGGTCTTTGACCATAGGATTTTCTTCCGAACGCTTTATCTGAGACATTCTGTCAGCGGCATAAAGTCCTTTTGCACGAACTTTCTTTTGTGTACTTGAACCGAAAGGCTGACCTGCACCGCCGACGCAGCCGCCCTTACAGCTCATTACTTCAACAAGGTGATAGAAAACTTTTCCGTTTTCTATCAGTTTAAGCAGCTTCTGAGCCTCTTTTAAGCCGTGTACAACAGCAATTTTTATTGTTCTTCCGTCAATATCTATTGACGCCTCTTTAACGTTTTCAAAGCCACGTACACCGCAAAGCTCAATATCTTTAAGTACGAAACTGTGTTTATCGGGAATACAGTATCTTATGACAGCCTCCGCAACACCTCCTGTTGTGCCGAAAATTACTCCCGCACCGGAACCAAGTCCCAGCGGCATTCCGGTCGACTCTGTTTCAAGCTCGTCAAAGATTATTCCGCTTTCACGAATCATATTTGCAAGCTCCTGTGTGGTCAGAACATAGTCATTGTCACGTTTACCGTTATGTATAAATTCTTTTCTTGCACTTTCCATTTTTTTGGCGGTACAAGGCATAATCGAAACAACAACATTTTCTTTGTCATCGTTCGGAAACTTCTTTTTGTAGTATTCCTTGATTATTGTTGCGAACATCTGCATAGGAGATTTGCAGCTTGAAATATTTGAAAGATATTTAGGATTGCAGTTTTCTACATATTTTACCCAAGCCGGACAACACGAAGTAAACATCGGAAATGTTCCGCCGTTGTTAAGTCTGTCAAGAAATTCCTGTGCTTCCTCAACAACCGTAAAGTCAGCACCGAGTGTAGTATCATAAACGTGGTCAATTCCCATTCTTTTCAGAGCAGCAACAATAAGTCCCATTGTATTCTGACCGTTATCAATGCCGAATTCTTCGCCTATTGCAACTCTTACAGCAGGAGCAATCTGAACAATCACACGCTTTTTCTCGTCAAAAATTGCTTTCCATACTTTGTCAGTATCATTTTTTATTGTAATTGCACCGGTAGGACAAACAGCAGAACATTGTCCGCAGCTTATGCATTTTGTTTCGGAAATGTTTTTCTGGAAAGCGGGTGTTACAAGAAGCTTTGAACCTCTGTTTGCAAAATCCAGAATACCCATACCTTGAATTTCGTCGCATACACGAACACAGTCACCGCAGAGAATACATTTATTCGGGTCACGTACAATAGAGTAGCTTGAATTATCAATAGGCTGAGGTTCTCTTGTGTCTTTAAACCGTACGTTGTGTACACCGTATTTTCGTGCAAGCTCTGCTAATTTACAGTTGCCGTTTTTACTGCAGGTTGTACAGTCACGGCAGTGTGCGGCAAGGAGAAGTTCAACAATCATTTTTCTGTGTTTTTTCAGTTTAAGAGTATTTGTCTTAATTCTCATACCGTCACGTGGAATCATTGAACACGACGCTTCAATCCCGCCACGCTCGTTTTCAACTACGCACATTCGGCATGCACCGTATGTTGAAAGCTCCGAAAAATAACATAATGTCGGAATATCTATTCCGGCTTTTTTTATAACAGCAAGTACGTTTTTTTCGTCTGTAAACTCAACCCGCTGATCATCAATATACATAATACCACTCATTGTCAGACCTCCTCAACAGCGTGGAATGAACAGTTGCTCATACAAGCACCGCATTTTATACACTTATCATCGTCAATAACAAACGGCTGTTTAATAACACCGCTTATTGCATTAACAGGACAATTTCTTGCACATTTGCTGCAACCTTTGCACATATCAGGATTGATACGGTAGCGTTTGAATGCAGAGCAATAGCCGGCAGGACATTTCTTGTCAACGACGTGTGCCAAATATTCATCTCTGAAATATTTAAGTGTACTTACGACAGGAGTAGCGGCAGTTTTTCCCAGACCGCATAGAGCAGTTTTTGAGATAGTATCGGCGAGTTCTTCAAGCATATCAACATCTTCAACTGTACCTTTGCCGTCAACGATTTTTTCAAGAATTTCAAGCATACGTTTTGTACCCTCACGGCACGGAACGCATTTTCCGCAGGATTCATTCTGTGTGAAGTTCATAAAAAATCTTGCAACTTCAACCATACAGGTATCCTCGTCCATAACAACAAGACCGCCTGAACCAATCATTGCAGAAAGCTTTTTCAGACTGTCAAAGTCAAGCGGCAAATCCAGATGTTCAACAGGCAGACACAGACAGCCTCCCGACGGACCTCCGACCTGAACAGCCTTGAATTTTTTACCGTTTTTTATTCCTCCGCCGATATGGAAGATAATTTCATTAAGTGTAGTACCCATAGGAACTTCTATAAGTCCTGTATTGTTTACGTTACCGGTAAGAGCAAAAGCCTTTGTACCGGGACTGTTTTCAGGACCTATTGTCTTGTACCAGTCGGCACCTTTTAAAATAATCTGCGGAACATTTGCATAAGTTTCAACGTTATTGAGAACGGTAGGCTTATTAAACAGACCGTGTTCAACCGTGCGAGGAGGTTTAACACGGGGCATACCTCTGTGTCCTTCTATTGATGCAGTTAATGCACTGCCTTCACCGCATACAAACGCACCGGCACCTTTGTTTATCTGCAAATCGAAGTCAAAGCCTGAATTAAGTATATTGTTTCCGAGAATACCTAATTCTTCCGCCTTTTTTATTGCTATTTTAAGACGCTGAACTGCAAGAGGATATTCCGCACGAACATATATGTAGCCCTTGTGTGAACCTGTGGCATAAGCTGCAATTATCATACCTTCAATAAGCTTATGCGGATCACCCTCCATAACGCTTCTGTCCATAAAAGCACCCGGGTCACCCTCATCGCCGTTACATACAACATAATGTACAGGGTCAGGCTGCCTGCGAACAGATTCCCATTTTCTGCCTGTGGGAAATCCGCCGCCGCCTCTGCCACGAAGATTTGAATCCGAAATTTCTTTGCAGATTTTTTCCGGCGTCATTGTAAACAAAGCCTTTGTAAGAGCCTCATATCCGCCTTTTGCTATATATTCGATTATATCTTCGGTATTCATTCTTCCGCAATTTTCGAGTACGAGTCTAGTCTGGAGTTTATAGAAAGGAATATCGTCCTGAGCAGAATATTTTTTGCCGTTCAGCTCATATAAAAGGCGTTCAACAATTTCGTCATTTTTGATTGACTTTTCAAATATTTCCTCACAATCCTCCAATTTAACCTTTGTATAGAGAACATCAAGAGGTTCGATTTTTACAAGCGGTCCCATTTCGCAGAAACCGTGACAACCGCTTTTTTTAAACCCTACGGAATCGCCGTGAGGTTCGTGCGAAAGTTCAACAGTTACATTTATTCCTGCATCTTCCGTGAGTTTTTTGAGTTTTGAATATATATTCAGTGAACCTCCGGAAATACAGCCTGTTCCGCAGCAAACAAGAACCTGTTTTTTTTGTGCCTCAAAAGCCGCTTTTCCGAGTTTTCGCAAAGCGTTAAGGTCATCGATGTTATTTATTCTTTGCATCTGTTTCAGCCTCCTTTTTCAGTTCGCATAAAAGGTCAAGAACTTTCTGTTTTGTCATTGCCGGATGAACTTCATCATTAACCGTCATAACCGGAGAAAGTCCGCAGGCACCCAAACAGGAAACAGTTTCAAGTGTAAAAAGCATATCATCGGTAGAATGTTTCTTATCGCTAAGTCCCAGTTCTTCTTTAATCGTATCAAGAATAACGGTAGATTTTCTTACATGACAGGCTGTACCGTCGCATACTCTGAGGACATATTTGCCCTTTGCTTCAAGAGAAAAATTTTCATAAAACGTTGCAACGCTATAAATTTTAGCTTCACTTATAGAAAGTGCGTCGGCGATATGTACAAGTACTTCCTGAGGGAGATAGTGAAAATTTGCCTGCACATCCTGCATAATTGATATAAGGTTTGCTTTTGATTTGCCGTATGAATTGATAATGTCATCAACTTTTTTTAGGTCTTGCTTATCCAATTTTCTGCCTCCTTAATTAAATGTTATAAGCCTTATAAATTGCATATAATATCAATATTGTATCAAATATGGTACAATTCGTAAAGTTGATTTAATTCAATTGGTTATTTTGACAGCAACTTCTCCATTTTGCACAATAAACATTTGATTTTTTATATATAATTACATTATAAAAGCTATAATAATACAATTTTACAGGTATAACTGAACAATTTTTTAAAAACAGACAAAATTCTTTGGAATTTTTAACTGTCTATGGGCAACACATTCCACTTATTTTAATTTATAATAATTAAATTGTATCGTCTTGCAATTTATGTATTAAGCAGTTATAATTTATAATGCGAATATATAGAAAGTGCAGGATAATTGAAAGGAACATACGCAAAATGAAAACAAGTGATTTTTATTATGATTTGCCTGAGGAGCTTATCGCACAAACGCCTGTCGAACCCCGTGACAGCTCCCGTTTGCTTGTGATGAACAGAAAAACAGGCGAGCTTGAACACAAGCACTTTTATGATATAATTGATTTTCTTCACGAAGGAGATTGTCTTATTCTTAACGATTCTCGTGTACTGCCGGCAAGAATTTACGGAGTAAAGGAAGAAACCGGCGCAAATGTAGAATTTTTGCTTTTAAGGCATACGGAAAACAAACGATGGGAGGCTCTTGCAAAGCCCGGCAAAAAAGCAAAAACAGGCAGCAAATTTATTTTTGGTGACGGTCTTATGACCTGTACGGTTGTTGATGTCACAGAGGACGGTAACAGAATTATTGATTTTGACTGTCAGGGAAATTTTTATGAAGCTCTTGACAAACTGGGTCAAATGCCTTTGCCGCCGTATATTCACGAAAAGCTGAAAGACAAAGAGCGTTATCAGACTGTTTACAGCCGTGAGTTAGGCTCAGCCGCCGCACCGACAGCAGGTCTGCATTTTACAAATGAGCTTTTGGAAAAGGTGAAAGCAAAAGGTGTTAAAACAGGCTTTGTTACACTTCACGTCGGACTCGGAACTTTCCGTCCTGTAAAGGTTGATGATGTTACAAAGCACCATATGCACTCGGAACATTATGACTTGCCGCAGGAAACCGCTGATTTAATCAACGAAACAAAGAAAAACGGCGGCCGTGTAATTTCCGTCGGAACAACGAGCTGCCGCACACTTGAATCCGTTGCAAAAAAGGAAGGCTGTATTAAAGCAAGCGAGGGCTGTACAGATATATTTATTTATCCGGGTTTTGAATTCAAGGTTCTTGACGGACTTATCACAAATTTTCATTTGCCCGAAAGTACTCTTATAATGCTTGTTTCGGCATTTGCAGGCTATGATAATGTTATGAACGCATACAATACAGCTGTAAAAGAAAAATACAGATTTTTCAGCTTTGGCGATGCAATGTTTATCGGATAAATCAGGAGTCAGAGAGATGAATAATATAAACTGCCCTTGCAAAAGAACTAAATGTGAAAGACACGGCGATTGCGATAAATGCAGAGATTACCATCACAATAAAAATTCCGGAAAATCCTTAACCCGATGCGAAAAATCAGAAAAGAAAGAACAGCATAAACTAAGCAGGCAGCAAAAAAGAAGATGATATTTTATGTTGACAAACATAAATTCTTATGTTATACTCGTTACAAATCTTAACTAACGGAGGATAAAAGTGTGTCAGTATTAAGTGTGGTGTCAGAGGCGTAAGCCTCAGTATAATTGACGGCAACAGGCATTTCTGTCGGAAATGCTTTATTAACTGTACCGTTTTCACACTTACACTGATATGTTTTTGGCTCTTTTTATATGAGCTTTATTTTGCTGTGCATTTTTCTTGATATTACAGCAAATATATCTCTGAACACTATCTGTCGGTATCTGTGAAACGGTATCGACAGATTTTTTGTTAAGGGAGATTAAACAGAATTGAAAACGAATTACTGTAATATACTTGAATTTAATGTTATTAAAAATATGCTTTCGGACTTTGCGGTTAACGGTTATGCAAAAGAGAAAATTCTGAATCTTGAACCGTATATAAATGAACTGCAACTACGAAAAGCACTTAATGAAACCAATGAAGCAAGAAAAATAATTGACTGCTTCGGAAAACCGCATATTCCTGAAATTTCCGAAGTGAAAACAATTATGGATATTATTGAAAAAGAAGGACTGATTTATCCTGCACAGCTCGGAAAATTTCAATGCTTTATTGCCTCGTGCAGAAGACTTAAAAGCTACCTGAAAAGGGCAGAAAGTACGGATTGCAGCTTGGCATATAACGGAATGAGTATTGATACTCTTGATGAGGTGTATGACGAAATAAACCGCTGTATCAGAGGAGATGAAATAGACTCTGAAGCAACAAACGAACTTTCAGATATTCGCCGAAAAATCTCAAATATGGACACTCGTATTAAAAACGAACTTGACAGCCTTCTGAAATCGAAAAAAAGTATTGCAACGACAGCTTTGTATCAGTAAAAAACGGGCACTATACTTTGCCTGTGAAAAAAGAATACAAAAATCAGATCTCAGGTTCGGTAATAGCAACATCTTCAACAGGAACAACATATTTCATAGAACCCTCAGCAATCCTTAAACTTACCGAAAAACTTGAAATTCTGAAAACAGACGAAATTATCGAGCAGGACAAGATATTATATTCACTTTCTGCATTGATATACAAATACAGGCAAACGGTTCTGTGTAATATAGAAATAATCGAAAATCTTGATTTTGCTTTTGCAAAAGGAAAACTGAGTGCGGAAATGAAAGCCGTTTCTCCAAACATCAACACCGAAAGATATATAAAAATATCAGAGGGCAGACACCCGCTTTTAAACCGCGATAAATGCGTGCCGATTGATTTTGAAATAGGAAACGGTATAAACGGAATTGTAATAACAGGGCCGAATACAGGAGGTAAGACCGTAACGCTTAAACTTGTCGGACTGTTTTCCGTTATGACTCAGTGCGGACTGCATATTCCGTGCAAAAGTGCCGATATTTGTATGAATGGAAATGTTCTGTGCGATATAGGCGACGGTCAGAATATTTCCGAGAATTTATCCACGTTTTCGGCACATATAAAAAATGTCGTAAACATACTCGAAACTACTTCAAAAGAAAGTCTTGTACTTCTTGATGAACTCGGCTCGGGAACAGACCCTGCGGAGGGAATGGGAATTGCAATAGCAATTCTTGAAGAACTGAGAAAGCGAAACTGTCTTTTTGTTGCAACAACTCATTATTCGGAAGTAAAAAGCTACGCTGAAAATACCGAAAAAGTTATAAACGCCAGAATGACATTTGACAGAGAAACACTTGAACCTCAGTATAAACTTATTATTGGAGAAGCAGGGGAAAGCTGTGCATTTTATATTGCGGAACGTCTTGGATTTCCTAAACATTTGTTGAGTTATGCCGCCAAACAAAGCAAAAATTATGTTTCAGATTTAAATAAATTTGATTTTTCTTATGTTAAGGAAAATAATGATAAAAAAACAGTCGGCGTTCCGAAAATTCAGAAAATCAATAATAAAAAGAATGTTTCAGCTCACGCAGCAAGTTTTAATATAGGTGACAGTGTAACCGTTTATCCCGATAAAAAAGTAGGAATAATTTTCAAAACTGCTGATGATAGGGGAGTTTTGGGAGTTCAGATTAACGGCAAAAAGAAGATGATAAAGCACAATCGGATAAAACTCAAAGTACCTGCGTCCGAGCTTTATCCGCCTGATTATGATTTTTCGATAATCTTTGATACAGTGGAAAACAGAAAGGCACGTCATAAAATGGACAAACATCATTGTCCCGATTTGGAGATTAATCACAATGATACAGCGGAAGAATAATCTCAGTAAAAGAAGTTGTTTGAAAAGTCACTACAAATATAATGCTTGAAATATATGTTGTATTTGGTATATACTAAATATGACAATAAAAAATCAGGTGTAAAAAAATGAATAAGAAATATAAAGGAATATTATATATTATACTTTCGGCATTTTGCTTTGCTTTTATGAATTTATTTGTAAGAATGTCGGGAGATTTGCCGTCAATACAAAAAAGCTTTTTCCGAAATTTTGTAGCGGTGTTCTTTGCATTAGCGGTCTTGATAAAAAACAAAAACGGTTTTCATTGGAAAAAAGGCAATATGAAATATCTTCTGCTCCGTGCAGGATTCGGAACATTCGGAATACTGTGTAATTTTTATGCAATAGACCATATAGCTCTTGCCGATGCGTCAATACTGAATAAAATGTCGCCGTTTTTTGTAATTATTTTCTCATACTTCCTACTTAAAGAGAAAGTAACATTTGCACAGGGTTCAGCGGTTTTAATTGCATTTATCGGCAGTCTTTTTATAATAAAACCAAGTTTTCAGAATGTCGACATAATTCCGTCGATTATGGGATTTATCGGCGGTATGTGTGCAGGTCTTGCATATACTATGGTAAGACTGCTCGGACAAAGGGGAGAAAACGGTGCGTTTATCGTATTCTTTTTTTCGGCATTTTCCTGTATTGTAACACTTCCGTTTGTAATATTTAATTTTGTGCCTATGGAATGGTGGCAGTTGCTATGTTTGCTTGGTGCAGGACTTGCGGCAACAGGCGGCCAGTTCTCTATTACAGCGGCATACTGCTATGCACCGGCAAAAGAAATATCAGTTTATGATTATTCCCAGATTATATTTTCCACTCTTCTCGGATTTATGTTTTTTGGTGAAATACCGGATATATACAGCTTTATAGGATATTTTACAATATGTACAATGGCAATTTATATGTTTATGTACAACAATAAAATCGGCTTTTTCAAAGAAAAAAGAAAATAAAGCATTGCAGAAAAAACACAGACTGGAACAAATATATCGTTGTTTCAGTCTGTGTTTTTGTTGTTTAAACTTAAATTTTAAGATTTAACAAGAGCGGCAAGCTCGTCACATCTTGCACCGGTTGCCGACGCCATCGAATTATTGATGAAGATAACCTGAGTAATATCGCTATCTTTAAGATATTGTTTAAGGTCACAGTTAAAATACCTGAAATCTATAATATGAGTTTCGCTGTAAGTGTATGCAATAAATGGG